>JAPOLW010000001.1 GCA_029976905.1 bacterium
TCTCCTCGGCGACCCGCCCGCCCAGCAGAACCGCAATCCGATCCAGAAGTTCGGCGCGACGGTGCAAGACGCGATCTTCGCTCGGCAGTTGCATCGTAAAGCCCAGTGCACCGATCGAGCGCGGAATGATCGTGATCTTCGTGACCGGATCGGAATTCTCGAGGAGTGCGGCGACCAGGGCGTGACCCGACTCGTGGTGCGCTACGAGTCTCCTGTCCTCGGGGCGGAGAACACGGCTGCGGCGCTCCAACCCGGTCATCAAGCGATCGGCTGCCTCGAGAAAGTGCGCCGTCTCGACCTCCGTCGCATTGCGCTGCGCGGCCAGAAGCGCGCCTTCGTTGACGAGGTTTGCCAGATCCGCGCCCGAGAATCCCGGCGTCCGCGCCGCGATCGTATCGACGTCCACTTGCGGCGCCGCCTTCACCTTCTTGAGATGGACGCGCAGGATCTTCTCCCGTCCGACCCGGTCGGGTAATTCGACGCCGATGCGACGGTCGAAACGTCCCGCCCGCAGAAGGGCCGGATCGAGAACCTCCGGCCGATTCGTCGCCGCCAGGAGCACGACCCCTTTGGACGCGTCGAAGCCGTCCATTTCGACGAGAAGCTGGTTCAAGGTCTGTTCCTGCTCATCGTGACGACCCATCTGCAGGCCCGCGCCCGCCCGGGACTTCCCGACCGCATCGAGCTCGTCGATGAAGACGATGCACGGCGCCTTGCCCTTGGCCTGCTCGAAGAGATCCCGTACCCGGGCAGCGCCGAGGCCGACGAACATTTCGATGAACTCGGAACCGCTGATCGAGAAGAAGGGAACGCGTGCCTCACCGGCGATGGCGCGCGCCAGGAGTGTCTTGCCGGTGCCGGGAGGCCCCACCAGAAGAACCCCCTTGGGAATTCTTCCACCCAGTCGTTGGAAATGGGCCGGGTCGCGCAAGAAGGAAACAATGGCCTCGAGTTCGGCCTTGGCCTCGTCGATCCCAGCGACGTCGTCAAAGCGCGACTCGATGTCGTCCTCGCCGTAGATCTTGGCCTTGTTGCGTCCGAAGGAGAGAGCGCCCGCCGCCCCTCCACCACCCATGCGACGAGCGATGAAGTTCCACATCAAGAAGATCAGGCCAAAGGGCAGAAGCCATCCCAGCAGAAGAGTCCGCCAGAAATCGTCGGCAATCTCTCCGGAGAACTCGACCTGATGCCGGGACAGATCCGAGACCAATGGCGTCAGGTCGAGTCCGGGAGGTCTCGTCGCGACGAAAGTCACTGCGTGCTCCGAGGTGAACGACCCGACCAGGCCCTTCTCTTTCTCCACCTTCTTTGCCAGCGCGCCGGTGACTTCGAACTCCGGTCGCAACTGAAAGCGGATTTCCTCGGAAGTGATGAGCGCCCGCTCGATCGCGTTCTCGTCGGTGAGGCTCTGGAGCTCGCTATAGCTGACCGAAATGGGCCTCGGAGCGACGAAGAGGCTCTGGATCACCAACAGGACGAAGAGCGCGACCGGCAGGTACCAGATGGAAATACGGAGGTTTTTCAACGCATTCCTCCCACTGTCGCTCCCACCGACCGGCGGCGGCAGACCGCATGCCGAACGTCCTGCATGACTTAAACGTTAAGGCTGGGTGCGCGCCTGTCAACGCACGATCCGGGCGGCCCAGATCTCCTCGAGACGGCGTCGTAGATCCGCTCGTTCTCCGTCGTTCTCGATGACGACATCCGCGGCGGCGCGGCGTTCGGCGTCGGGCATCTGGCGCGCGACGCGGGCATCGACCTCCTCGACGGAAAGTCCCCGGCCCGACGCGAGTCGCTTCCGAATGGTCTCGATCGATGCCGTCACGACCCAGACTTCTTCGACGATCGATCGCCATCCGGCCTCGAGGAGGATCGCCGCTTCGACGACCAGGCAGTCGGTTCGACCCCGTGCCCGTTCGGCCTCGATCCGAGTCTCGATCTCGGCCCGGATCAACGGATGCAGGGCTGCGTTCAATCGCGCCAACTCCGCCGGATCCGCGAAGACGATGGGACCCAGGATGCCCCGATCGATCCGGCCGTCGGTGCCGATCACCCGTTTTCCGAAGGCGGCCACGACAGCCTCGAACCCCGCCGTGCCGGGCTCGTAGATCGCATGGCCGATCTTGTCGGCGTCGATGACTCGGGCTCCGAGCGAGGCAAGGATCGATGCCGCCTCGCTCTTGCCCGCACCGATTCCACCGATGAGGCCGACCACGCGCATGGAGAATTCCTTGCAACCGCCACCGGCTCGCGCAAGCACCTGGCTTCCGCGGCCGTGGCGCTCCGCTCAGGGCGTCGTCCGCTCCAGCATGCGCGGAAACGGGATCGTCTCACGCACGTGATGGATCCCGCAAAGCCACGCCACCATGCGCTCGATCCCCATCCCGAAACCCGCATGCGGCACCGTCCCGTAGCGTCGCAGATCGAGGTACCACTCGAATGGCTCCGTAGGCAGATCGTGCTCCTGGATCTTGCGTTGCAAGATCTCGAGATCGTCCTCGCGTTGGCCGCCCCCGATGATCTCGCCGTACCCCTCGGGCGCGAGAACGTCGACGCAGAGAGCAAGCCGGGAATCCTCGGGGTCCGCCTTCATGTAGAACGCCTTGCAAGCCGCAGGATAGCGATGGATCATCACCGGGCGGTCGTGGAGATCGGCCAGGATCGTCTCCTCGTCTCCCCCGAAATCATCGCCCCAGCGATGCTCCCGACCCGCGTCCCGCAACGCCTCGATCGCTTCTCCATACGTAAGCCGCGGAAAAGGCTTCTGGACCTTTTCGAGGGCAGCCACATCGCGGCCGAGTAATTCGATTTCCGCCCGTCGCTCCTCGAGAACCTGCGCGACGACGGTGACGATGAAGTCCTCGGCGAGGTCCATGTCCCCTTCCAGATCGAGATAGGCGACCTCCGGCTCGATCATCCAGAACTCCGTCAGATGACGACGCGTCTTCGACTTCTCTGCCCGGAAGGTCGGTCCCAGGCAGTAGACCTTCCCAAAGGCCATCGCCCCGGCCTCCATGTACAGCTGACCGCTTTGCGTCAGAAAGATGCGGTCGCCGAAGTAGTCGACCGGGAAGAGCGTCGTGGTCCCCTCGCAAGAGGCCGGCGTGAAGATGGGAGCGTCGAGCAGCGTGAAATTGCGATCGTCGAAATAGCGACGGCAGGCGCGTACGACGCTGGCGCGGATCCGCAGGATCGCGTGCTGCCGGCTCGACCGCAGCCACAGGTGACGCCGATCGAGGAGGAAGGCCGTGCCGTGCTCCTTGGGGGTGATCGGGTATTCCTCCGACGGCCCGACGACGATCACCTCCTCGACCTGGATCTCGTAGCCGCCCGGGGCGCGATCATCGGCCTGCACCCGCCCCGTGACCATCAAGGAAGACTCCTGGGGCAGATGCCCTGCCTCCTCGAAGACCGCTGGCGGCACGGACGGACGAAAAAGAGTACACTGGATGGTCCCGGTGCCGTCGCGCACCTGCAGGAAGAGCAGTTTCCCGCTCGAGCGGCGGCCGGCCAGCCAACCCCGAAGCGTGACGACCGCTCCGTCGTGCGCCCCGACCTCGGATACGTGGGTGATGTTCATGGGCGGGTTAACCCGGGTGGAGGCCAAAATGTCAAGGAAAAACGAGTAGTTTGGAGCCCGTCCTTGACTCCCCCCCATTCCAGGACTATAAATTCATACTAAGACGGTCGGAATAGTCTGACTGTCTCGACCCCCGGGAAATCGTGAGATGAAGCGTCGAATCTATATGGACTACCACGCCACCACCCCCATGGACCCACGGGTGCTGGAGGCGATGCTGCCCTACTTCCAGGACGAATTCGGCAACGCCGCGAGCCGGAACCACTGCTTCGGTTGGGAAGCCGAAAGGGCCGTCGACCGGTCCCGTGAGATCGTTGCGGATCTCATCGGCGGAAAGGCCAAGGAGGTCATCTGGCTCTCGGGTGCCACCGAATCGGACAACCTGGCCGTCAAGGGCGTCGCGGAATTCTACAAAGACAAGGGCAACCACATCATCACGGCGGCCACCGAGCACAAAGCGATCCTCGATACGTGCAAAGCACTCGAGCGCAAGAAGGTGGCCCGGGTGACCTACCTTCCCGTGGACGAGCGCGGTCGCGTGGACCCCGAACAGGTCCGTGAGGCGATCACCGACGAAACGATCCTCATCTCGGTCATGTTGGCCAACAACGAGATCGGCACGATCCAGCCCATCTCCGAAATCGGCCGCATCGCGAAGGAAAAGGGCATCTTCTTCCATACCGACGCTACCCAGGGCTTCGGAAAGATCCCGATCGACGTCGATGAACTCGGCGTCGATCTTCTCTCCGCTACCGGGCATAAGATCTACGGCCCCAAGGGTTGCGGCCTTCTCTGGGTTCGCTCGCGTGGCCCACGGGTGCGTCTGACCGCGCAAATCGACGGCGGCGGCCACGAACGCGGCATGCGCTCGGGAACCCTCAACGTCTCGGGAATCGTCGGCCTCGCGCGCGCGGCCGAACTCGCCAAGGCCGAAATGGCAGACGAGCACCGAAGGGTCTTTGCTCTTCGTGAGCGACTGAATGCGAAGATCACCGGAGAGTTGGACGAAGTCTATCTCAATGGTCACCCGACCGATCGCCTGGCCGGAAACCTCAACTTGAGCTTCGCCTACATCGAGGGTGAGTCGATGCTGATGGGCCTCAATGGCTCGGCCGACCCCGATCTTCCCGCCATCGCCGTCTCCTCCGGATCCGCCTGCACCTCGGCCACCCTCGAGCCCTCGTACGTGCTCAAGGCTCTGGGCGTTGGCGACGAACTGGCGCACACTTCGATCCGTTTTGGCCTGGGCCGCTTCAACACCGAAGAAGAGGTCGATTATGTGGCAGAGCGCGTGATCTCGGAGGTAAAGCGACTGCGGGAACTCTCGCCTCTGTACGAGATGGCGAAAGAAGGAATCGATCTGAAGGATTACTTCGCCGGCGCGCAGCACTGAACCGAAAACGGCGATCGCACGACACCGAAGAACAACGGAGAAGGAAAAGATGGCCAGCTATAGCGACAAGGTCCTCGACCATTACAGCAATCCCCGCAACGTGGGCTCGTTCGAGAAGGGCGAGGAGAACGTCGGAACGGGAATCGTCGGCGCACCAGAATGCGGCGACGTCATGAAGTTGCAGCTCAAGATCAGCGAGCAGGGCGTCGTCGAAGACGCAAAGTTCAAGACCTTCGGTTGCGGCAGCGCAATCGCAAGCTCGAGCTACGTCACCGAACTCGTGAAGGGCAAGACCGTAGACGAGGTGGAGCAGATCAAGAACGCCGTCATCGTCGAGGAGCTCTCGCTTCCTCCGGTGAAGGTGCATTGCTCGGTCCTCGCCGAGGATGCGATCAAGGCTGCCGTCAAGGACTGGCGCGAGCACAACGACGAAAAGAAGGAAAAGGACGTGGCCGCGGGCTGATCGCTCTGGCCGGCACGGAGAAGTTCTTTGGCAGCACGAGGCATAACGCTGAGCGACGCCGCGGTCGCCAAAATTCGGACGCTGCTCCCCGGTGACGATACCGGAGAGCGCGGTCTTCGCGTGAAGGTCATCGGCGGTGGGTGCTCCGGTCTTTCCTACAAGATGGACCTGGACCAGAAGCGCGACGGCGATCGGGTCTTCGAACGAGACGGCGCCCGGATCATCGTCGACCGCAAGAGCTACCTCTACCTCAACGGCACCGAACTCGACTACGCCGACGACCTGATGCAGTCGGGCTTCAATCTCCAGAACCCCAACGTCAAACGGACCTGTGGCTGCGGCGCCTCGTTCGGAGTCTGACCGGAAGATCCGCTGTTGGCGCTGTGAAGTCGCGAACCCGCCGGCTTTTTTCTGCGCCGGTTGTGGGGCCATCCAATCTCTTCCCAGCGACAGCAATTACTCCTCCCTGCTCGGTTTTGGCGGTGGGCCGGTCGTGGATCGTGACGATCTCCAGGCCCGCTATTACGATTTGAGCCGCAAGCTCCATCCGGATCGCTTCGTGACCGGCTCTCCCGAGGAACAGCGGATCAGCGTCCAGGCGACGGCCCTCCTGAACGACGCTTTTCGCACTCTCAAGGACACCGAGAGTCGCGGGCGCTGGTGGTTGAGGCGACAAGAGGAAACGCTGGGCCGCGACAACAACCGGGTGCCTCCCGAACTCGCCATGCTGGTCTTCGACATCCAGGAAAAGATCGAGCGACTGGCCGGCGGAGAACATCACGAAGACCAAGAACTGCGGACGGAAATGAGAGCGGTGGAAACGGACCTGACACGACGCATGGACGACGCGAGAAATGCTGTGGAGACGATCCTTCGAGAGTGGCCGCACGAGGGCCCCCTCGAGGACGCCCGGTCCAATCTCAAACGCGTTCTCTCCGACCTTTCGTATCTTCGTACCCTGACGCGAGACGTCCGGGCCAGCCTCGGGGGGTGAGAAAAATGCCTCCGCGCATCGTCGGCATCGACCTCGGTACCACCAATAGCCTCGTCGCCTACATGAACGGCGAGCGACCCGAAATCCTGGCGGACCCCTCTACCGCCGAAGCCCTCCTTCCGTCGGCCATCTCGCGCCTCGAAGACGGAGCTTTCGTCGTCGGAGAGACCGCCCGCCGTCGCGCCCGCCTCCACCCGGAGAGCTCGGTTCTCTCGGTCAAGCGCTTCATGGGCCTCGGCACCGAACACCTCGACCGGGGAGACCGAGCCCAGTATCGCTTTGCGCCCGACGACGGCCCCCTGAAGATCCTTCTTGGAGGCGAATCGGGAACGGCCCTCTCTCCGCCCGAGATCTCCTCGCTCATCCTTCGCGAACTGCGCCGTCGCGCCGAAAAGATCCTCGGCGAGGAGGTCCCACGCGCCGTGATTACGGTGCCCGCCTACTTCAACGACAGCCAACGCCAGGCCACCCGGGACGCTGGGCGACTGGCCGGCCTCGACGTGCTGCGCCTGGTGAACGAACCGACGGCAGCCGCCCTTGCCTACGGCCTCGACCACCAGGAGGAAGCCGTCGTCGCCGTCTTCGACCTCGGCGGGGGGACCTTCGACGTTTCGATCCTGCAGCTGCGCGAGGGGCTCTCGGAGGTTCTGGCGACCGGCGGCGACACCCGCCTCGGGGGAGATGATTTCGATCGGGCCATCGTTCAGCATTTCTGCGAGCAGCTCGATCTGCCCGAGCCCGGGACCGATGTTCTCGCGATCCTGCTCTCGGGTGCCGAAGAAGCAAAGCGGGCCCTGTCGACGCGGGAGGAGGCACGGGTCGACCTCCCGCTACCGGGAGGAACCCGCGTTGCCTCGATCACCCGGGCGGCCTTCGAGACCGCCACCGAGGAACTCGTCGGCCGGACGATCGAGCGCTGCCAGCAGGCTCTCGACGACGCCGAAAAGGCTCCTGCGGACGTCGACCATGTCCTTCTCGTCGGTGGGGCGACGCGGATGCCCGTCATCCAGAAGCGCGTCGCGGAGTTCTTCGGACGTCCGCCACGCGCCGAGATCGACCCCGACAACGTCGTCGCCCTGGGTGCGGCGGTCCAGGCAGGGATCCTCTCGGGCGGCACCAGGGACATGCTCCTGCTCGACGTGGTGCCCCTGTCGCTCGGGATCGAAACCATGGGAGAGGTCTTCACCCGCCTGATCGACCGCAACACCACGATTCCGGCGGCCGCGCGCGAGGAATTCACGACCGCCGTGGACAACCAAACCCACGTCGAGGTGCACGTCCTGCAGGGCGAGCGCGAGCTGGCGAAGGATTGCCGCAGCCTGGCGCGATTTCGCATTCCAATCCCACCACAAATCGCGGGCCTCCCCCGGGTCGAAGTCACCTTTCTCATCGACGCAAACGGTATCCTTTCCGTTTCCGCGCGAGACACGCGCACCAACGCCGAGCAGTCCATCGAGGTCAAACCGAGTTACGGTCTGACCGACGACGTCATCGAGCAGATGCTCGAGGAATCCTTCGACCTGGCCGAGGAAGACTTCGCCGCGCGTCTCCTGGTCGAAGCCCGCGTCGAAGCCGAGACCCTCCTGCATACGACCGCGCGCGCCCTCGAGGGGCACGCCGACCGCGTCGACGATGCCGAGCGGGCGCGCATCGCAGCGGCGGAGACCGAACTTCGCTCCGCCTGCGAAGGAACCGATCACAACCAGATTCGAGACCTCATCGAGGTCTTGAACGAAGCGGGACGACCGCTCGCGGAACGCATCATGGATGATTCGATTCGCGCGGCTCTGGCATCACGAAGCGTGGACGAGATTTCGAACCCATGAGGCACAAGATCACATTTCTGCCGATGAACATCGTCGTCGAGGTAGATGACGATGCCTACCCCTACGGCGATCACGGAAAGCCCGGATCTCTGCTCGACATCGCACTCGAGAACGGGATCACGCTCGAGCACAACTGCGGCGGGAATTGCGCGTGTACGACGTGTCACGTGATCATCCGACAGGGCGAGGAAAACCTCTCGGAGATGGAGGAGGACGAGGAGGACAAGCTCGACCAGGCCCCGGGCCTCACTCCCTACTCGAGGTTGGGTTGCCAATGTGTCGTTCGGGGTGACGTAACCGTGGAAATCCCCGAGTTCTAGGGCGAAATGCAGACGAATGCCTCCCAGCGCGCGCTCTTCTCGTGCCCCGATGCTCCATGGATGGGTGCGAGGATGAGCCCATTGACCGCAAGCGTAAGACATCTGATAGACTCCGCGATCAGGATGGCGATGCGTCTGGCAGACAATACCCGCCGACGGAGGCGACCATGGCGCTGATGCAGGTAAGCCGCCGCGTCGACTACGCCTTGCGGGCGACGATCCATCTCGCCCGTCAGGAGCCTGGACGAGCCGCTTCGGTCAGCGAAATCTCCACGACCGAGGCGATCCCACGGAAGTTCCTCGAGAAGATCATCCAGGATCTCATCCACGCCGGACTCGTGCTCTCCCGACGTGGAGCACACGGCGGCTACCTCCTGGCTCGATCTCCCGACGAGATCTCCTTCAAGGAAGTCCTCGAGGCGGTCGAGGGCCCCATTGCCCTCAATGTCTGCGTCGGCGCCCCGCACGTCTGCTCCGTGAGCACGACCTGCGGCATGCAGCACATCTGGCAGGAGGGCCAGCGACGCTTGATCGAGTATTTCGGCTCCACCAAGCTCGCCGATCTGCTCGCCCCGCCAGCCATGACCCTTTCCGATCCCGGGTCGGCCGCCTCCTCCAGCCCGCCGAACTGACCAGAGCAAAGCAGACGCCCGGTGCCGCCTGACGGAGACCCCCTCTCGGCGAGGGCCTTTCCGTCAGGCGCAGGGGCACAAAGCAGGTGCCACCTCAAAACGGAGGCCGCCACCATCGTGGAAACGCAAAATCTCGAATAGGCGGCCCTCTCGAGCGTCTATGGGTTCATGGACTCCAACACATCGGTCCGCGACGAACGCCGTTTTGACCGAGGCATCGACGGCCTCGAGCCAGATCATGTGACCCCGGGACAATTCGCCGGGATGCTGCGCAGCGCCACCTGGAGAAACGGCGAGCATCGATTGATCGCCGCCGTCCTGCAGGACGCCGTCGAGACCTTCCACAAATGCGCCTTTGCGCGAATGCCGCAGCGACGCGAACAATTCGCCGAGGTCCATCGGTGGATCATCGATCAGGACGACCACTCCCTCTTCGCCTTCACGACGATCTGCGAAATCCTCGACCTCGACGCCAACTGCTTGCGGGAGGCCCTTCTCCTGTGGCTCGAGCAGAACCGGAAACGCCCCGTCTCCATCGGCGCCCGCTTCCTCGACGACCCTCGGCGTCGCGTCGATCGAATCGCCGCAACCGGCTGACCTCCCGGACTTGGCGGACCGGACGCGGAACCCGTAGGATCCGCCTTGTCATGCCGGTCCACCAATATCCGCCCTGTCCCGGCTGCGGAGAGAAACTGATCCGCAAACCGGCCGGTCGCTGTCCCCACTGCGGCCACGAAGTGGCTGCGTACGTCGTGCAGGAGCGCGACCGGGAAGAGCGCATCGAGAAGGTCGTCGCGGTCATCTCGACGGTGCTGGTCATCACAGTGCTGGTGATTGGTGGGGGCTTCGGCGTGATCGAAGGCATCCTGGCCTACGCCGCGGGCGGCGCCTTCGTTTGGTACCTGGCCAAAGGCACCTTCGGGAACAACCGGGAACCGACCAGGGACTGAACCGGCGTGGCCGCCGGTGGTGGACGTCCGAGCAGCTCCACCGAAGCGAAACCGCCATGCGTGCCCGGGGGCCGCTACCGCGATTGCGCCGTCGCGCGGTACTCGGCGACGACCGGGGCCAGCTCCTCGGGGGTTGCCCCGTGCAAAATGACACGGTCGCATCCCAACCCGAATTGCCCCTCGATCGCGTCGACACACTCCCGGGGACTCCCGGTTGCCGACGCAGCGAGCCACGACTCGGGCAGGATCTCCGCCAGGTGCTCCAACTGCTCGGTCGTCGCGCTCTGATCGATGCCCGAGGCGAAGGATTGCACCACCGCATCGGCCCGGAATCGCTCCAGGACCGCGGGATCCCAATCATTCGTCTTCACGAGAAGATCACCGTAGCCCTGGAGATAGGTCGCAAGTCGGCCCACCGACTTCATCAGGCGCTTCTCGTAGGGAAGGTGGTCACCGATGGTCGCGAAGCAGGACCAGACCTTCACCTCGTCGGGGTCCCGTCCCGCTTTCTCCGCGCCCTCCTTCACCAGACGAACACAACGCTCGGTGGTCTCGTCCGTAAAGTAGGTGTGAAGGACCACGTCGTCGAAGCAGCGCCCACCAAGACCAAGAGACATCGGCGCAAAGGCGACGAGGAGGAGGCGTACTCCGGAGCCCCCGTCCGTACCGAGATTCAGATACGGATATTTCCCGAGGGGGCCGTCATAACCGAAGACCGGTTGTCCACCCAGAAGCGTTCGCATCAAGCCTGCGAACTCCTCCATCTGCCGGGTGGTGATCCGCGCGATTCCGTAGGCCTCCTGCAACGGGGGAATGCCGCGACCGATGCCTAGCGTGAACCGACCACCCGTGAGGCCATGCATCGTGAGCGCATGGCCCGCCGTCACCATGGGGTGCCGCGTGTTGTGGTTGGTGGCCGCCGTCGCAATCTGGATGCGCTCGGTGACCGCAGCCGCGGCGCCACAGAGCGTCGCCGCCTCCTTCCATTGATAGCGCTCGGAGACAAAAGCCGTGCCCAGACCCAGCGATTCTGCCGCGTGGGCCTCCTCGACGATGTCGCGAGGGGATTTGGGCTGGCCCGCGAGAAGGTAACAGCCCAACTCGGATAGGATGGTCGTCGTTTCCCCCATGTCGACCAGACGCCTACACCAAGGGGAGCAAAGACGCGACCACGCCCCGGGTCAGCGAGGCTCCTCCGCCACTCCGAGGGCTCGAGGGGCCACCGCCTTCCCTGGAGAGGTCACCAGAACCGCCAGCGTGAGCAGATAGGGCAACATCAGTGCGAGTTGGTGCGGTACGGCAAGGTTCGCCGCCTGGAGTTGGAATTGCAGCGCATTGGCCAGGCCAAAGAGGAGAGCGCCCGCGAGGACGCCCCACGGAGACCAACGGCCAAAGACCACGACCGCGAGAGCGACGAAGCCACGCCCGGCCGTCACCCCTTCGACGAAGGTATTGGTGGCAGCAAGGGTCAGGGTCGCGCCGGCGAGACCACTGAGCGCGCCGGCAACCAGGAGTGCGCCAACCTTGTACTGACGTACCCGATAGCCCAGGCTGGCCGCCGCCTGGGGATGATCTCCCATGGCGCGCAGACGCAAGCCGAGACCCGTGCGCCCAAAAAGCAGGGAGAGCAGGGGGACGAGCACCAGGGCGAGGTAGACGAGTCCGTTCTGGGAACCGACGAACGAGCCGAGAACGGGAATCTGGTCAAGAACCGGGAGGGACCACTCTGGCAGCGTCGGAAGGACCAGTGCGGTGCCCGTCGTACCGTAGAGCGCCCGATAGATCGCTCCGGTCCCTCCGAGCGCCAGCAGATTGATGGCGGCGCCGACAATGATCTGGTCGATGCGAAGGACCAACGCACACCAGGCGAACAAGGCGGCCACCAACATCCCGCTCCCCGCCGCCGCCAGCGCTCCGACGGCGGCGCTGCCCGACCCCTGCGCCGCGACCGCGGCGAGGAAGGCGCCGGTGAGCATCATGCCCTCGACACCGATGTTGAGAACGCCCGTCCGCTCGACGATCAACTCCCCGAGCGCCGCCAGGAGAATCGGTGTCGCCAGCATCATGCCGGCCGCGAGAAAGGTCTCAAGAAGCACCGGTCGACTCCGTTTCTTCGCGAGACACCTGCGAGAGACCTGTCCAGGAGGCATGACCGATGGCCGCAACGGCAAGAAGCGTCGCCCCCTGTACGGCGACCGCGAGCACCGCCGAGATTCCGGCCGTCCGCTCCATCGCCGAAGCACCTGTCCCCAGCGCTGCGAAGAAGAGGGCCGCCATCAGTACACCGCTGGAACGAAGTCCTCCGAGCAACGCGATGGCGATCGCCGTATACCCGTAGCCAGGCGAGATGCGTTCGTAGAGGCGACCCGTGACTCCGGCCACCTCGACGGCTCCAGCCAGGCCCGCAAGAGCTCCCGAGAGCGCAAAGGCAAGCAAGAGATCCCGCCCGACGGGAAAGCCGGCAAAACGCGCCGCCGAAGGATTCAAACCCGCGCTGCGCAACCGCAGTCCAAGAGAGGTGCGGGTCAGGAGGGCCGAGACGCCGAAGACCGCCAGGAGACCGAGAAGTAGACCTGCATGAAGCCTCGTACCCGGTACGATCCTCCACAACTCCGCGGTCGCCGGAAAGGCATCGGACTGCGGATAGGCGCCGGACTGCTCCTTGAGAGGCCCGTCGACGGCATAGGACACGAGGTACAGGGCGATGAAATTGAGCAGGATCGTCGTAATGACCTCGTTGACCTCGCGCCGCGCGCGAAGACCCGCCGCAATTCCCGCCCAGAGGGCCCCCGCCGTCGCACCGGCGAGCAGGACGAGGATTGCCTGCCCGGGCCAGGATCCGGTGCGCGTGGCAACGGCCGTCGCCGCGAGAGCCCCGACGAGGAGTTGTCCTTCCGCGCCGATGTTGAAGACCCCGCTGCGAAAGGCCAGCATGACACCGAGGCCCGTGAAGAGGAGAGGACTCGTGCGCAGGAGCGTCGCCGCGAGACTTGCGGGCGAGCCGACGCTACCCGAGACCAGAGCGCTCACCGCGCGCACCGGATCAGCGCCGACAACCGCCGCCATCAGGGCCGCGAGAAGGACGGCGAGACCAAGGGCGGCCCCCGCCGGGGCCAGCGCTCGCAGCCATCGCGAGAGAGAAGCCCCGCTCATGGCGAGGGCTCCAGTCCCGCCATCTGGCGCCCGATGACAACCCGGTCGATGCCGTCACCCGGTGGTACGGACAGCCGGCCGCGATAGAGCACGACCACGCGATCGGCCAGAGCCTCGACCTCGTCAAGATCGGTAGAAAGCACCAGCACTGCCGCGCCTGCGTCGGCGAGACCACGCAAACGGGCGTGGATGGACCCGGTGGCAACCAGGTCCAGTCCCCGCGTCGGGCTCGCCGCAACGACCAGTCGAAGCCCGCGGCGGGAAAGTTCGCGGGCCAGGACGAGACGCTGTTGGTTGCCTCCCGACAAGGCTGCCGCCGGAACTTCTGGGTCGGGCGGCTGCACCGCGAACTCCTCGAGAGGCATCTGCGCGGCTTCCCGTTGCTCGACCGCAGAGATCCATCCCCGTGGCGCCGCTCGCCGAAGGGCGTCCCGCGCGAGCAGAAGGTTCTCCCATAAAGCCAACTCGCCGACCAGCCCGTCGCGGCGGCGATCGGCCGGGACGACCGCTACCCCCGCGTCGCGCGCCATGGCCGGAGACGCGATGGACCGTCCGTCGACCTGCACGTCCCCCGCGACACCGGGCGCCCGGATGCCCGCAAGCGCATCCTGGAGTTCCTGCTGACCATTCCCCTCCACCCCGGCCACGACCACGACCTCGCCGGAATGGACCGTGAGCTCCACCGACTGCAAAGCCATGCGCCCTTCCTCTGCACGGCCATCGAGTGCGCGCACGACGAGACAGGGATCGCCACGAACCGCCGCCCGGCGTGGCGTCGGAGTCGCCGTGGCCCGTTCCCCGACCATGAGCCGGGTCAGGGAGTCCTTGTCGAAGTCCCCGGCAGCACCGGTCCCGACCAGACGTCCCCGCCGCAACACACTCACCCGATCGGCGATGGCGAAGACCTCGGCGAGCTTGTGGGTGACGATCACTACCGCCGTACCCTGCGCCGCGAGGGAACGCAGCATATCGAAGAGCTCGGCCACCTCACCGGGCGTGAGCACGGCCGTCGGCTCGTCGAGAATCAGCAGCGCGGGTACGTCCACGAGAGCCTTGAGAATTTCCGCACGTTGCTGCTCGCCGACCGAGAGCTCCTCGATGAGGCGGCCCGGATCGCCGATGTCGATCCCGCGCGCCCGGGCGATCTCGCGGACCTCGCGATCGAGGGCCTTCCGGTCCATGATCCCCAGCACCCGCCGAGCAAGCGCGAGGTTCTCGGAGATGGTCATCGTCGGCACCAACATGAAATGCTGATGGACCATGGCGATTCCAGCCGAGCGGGCCTCGTCGGCAGAACGCCATCGCACCGGCCGTCCCTCGAGACGGATCTCACCGCCGTCGGCACCCAGCAGTCCGCTCACGACGTGCATCAGGGTGGATTTCCCAGCGCCATTCTCTCCGAGAAGAGCGTGGATTTCGCCTCGCTCACATCCGAAGTCCACCCCATCGAGCGCGCGGAAGCCTCCGAATTGCTTCCGGACAGAGCGCGTCTCCAGGACCGGAGAATTCACGAAAGGCGACCCCGGTCGAGAGGATGACGGGCGAGAATCCACCGGCGGGCCCCTTCGACTTCGTCGAACTCACCTTCGAGTTGGGCATCGAAGGCGGCATCGAGGATCCGGCCGAAGTCGGGACCCGGTCGATAGCCCAGGGCGACCAGGTCGCGGCCACGCAGGATCGGTTGCGGCGGCGCTCCGGCGGCACGCATCTCTGCAAGCCGGTCGACGCAATACTGCCAGGTCGACAGGTCTCCCGAACCGGACGCCGCGTCGATCCGCAAAACTTCGAGCAGCGCATCGATGTGGGTTTCGGAGAGGAATCTCTTCAGCGTCGACGCCCGCATCTTCGGCGCCTGCGTATGGCGAAGATGGTTCCTCACCAACCAGGCGACCGTCTCGGACAGTTGATTGCTGCGGCGAAGTCGGTGGCAAATCTCGACGGCCATCTCTGCGCCACGCTCGCAATGTCCGTGGAAGCGGATCCGTCCGTCCTTGCCCTTCTGAAAGCACACTGGCTTGGCCACGTCGTGCAGCAGGACGGCGAACGCAACCGGGAGATCGTGCCGGCTGGGATCCAGTTTTTCGAGACACACGAGGGTGTGCACGAAGACGTCCCCCTCGGGATGATGCTCGGGGGGCTGTTCCACGCCCTGCATGGACGCCACCTCCGGCAGAATCGGAGCGAGCAAACCTCCCCGGGCGAGCAACTCGAAACCCCGACCCGCGGCCCCTTCGCAGAGGATCTTGGCCACCTCGTCACCGATCCGCTCCCAGGCGATCTCCGTGATCGTCTGCGCGTTGGAGGCAAGGCTCTGCCACGTCTCCTTTTCGATCTCGAAGCCCAGGCGCGCGGCAAAACGGACGGCGCGCAGGAGCCGCAGGCGATCCTCGCCGAAGCGAGCCTCGGCGTCTCCGATCGCACGGATCACGCCCGCCTCGAGGTCGCGGCGGCCACCCACGTAATCGTCGACTCGGCCGGTCGCGGGATCGAGAAACATTCCATTGATCGTGAAGTCCCGCCTTGCGGCATCCCCGCGTGCGTCCGACACACCGATCGTCGACGGGTGCCGGTGATCGTCGTAGGGACCATCGCTTCGGAAGGTCGCGACCTCGACGTCCCCGAAGCGACCCAGGACCTTCATGACGCCGAATTTGGCCCCGACCCCGACCGTGCGCGCGAAGAGCCTCTCCACCTCGCCTGCGCGCGCCGACGTGGCGACGTCGTAGTCCTCGGGCTCCCGACCTAGGAGCAGATCGCGTACGCACCCACCGGCGAACAAGGCCTCGTGCCCCGCCTCGCGCAACCGCGCGACGACCTGCGCGGCTTCTTCTCCGACCCCCGACGGCACGGTCGATGCTCGCACGCCCCCGAACCGGGCGCAATTTGGGGGGAGGGGAGGCCCGTTGGCATCCGGGCGGGGTGACGGTACAAGGCGAAGCCGGGCAAGGACCCGACATCCGAAACGAATCATGCGCGGCCTCGGTTTCGACCCTCTTCTGGAAAGCTGGTTCCTCGAACGCTTCGGCGATCCCACGCCGCCGCAGGCGCTCGGTTGGAACGCCATCGGCGTCGGCCGCGATACCCTGATCGCAGCGCCCACCGGGTCCGGCAAGACGCTCGCCGCCTTTTCCTGGGCGCTCGACGGACTCCTCCGCAAGGCCGGACGCGAGACGCTCGATTCGACGACCGTACTCTACGTTTCTCCGTTGAAGGCGCTCGGGAACGACATCGAGAAAAATCTCTCCCAGCCTCTTCGCGAAATCCGCGCCCGCGCGGAAGAGACCGGGCGGCCTCTTCCCGAGATCCGGGTGGGCGTGCGTACCGGAGACACTCCGCCCTCGGCGCGGCAGGCCATGCTTCGACGGCCCCCGCACATCCTGATCACGACGCCCGAATCGCTTTACCTCCTCCTCACTTCGGAGAAGGGCCGCGAAAGTCTGCGGACCATCCGCACGGTCATCGTGGACGAGATCCATGCAATCGCCGGCGACAAGCGAGGAGCGCATCTTGCGCTTTCCCTCGAACGCCTGGATCGGCTCGTCGGTGTGCACCCGCAGCGCATCGGCCTTTCCGCCACCCAGAAGCCGATCGAGGACGTCGCGCGACTCCTGGTCGGGGCGAAGCGCCGTCTCCACGACGGGACTCCCGACTGTGCGATCGTCGATACCGGCCATCGGCGAGCCATGGAACTCTTCATCGAGACTCCCGACCTCGAGTTGGGCGCCATCGCCACCCACGACCTTCGCGCGGCGATCTACGACCGCATCGCCCAACGCATCGCACAGCACCGTACGACGATCGTCTTCGTCAACACGCGTCGCCTCGTCGAGCGCGTCGCCCACGACCTCGGAGAAAGGATCGGCGCCGATCGGGTCGTCGCGCACCATGGGAGCCTTTCTCGCAGCACGCGCCTCGCGGCCGAGGAAAAGCTCAAGACCGGACAGGTTCCGGTCGTGGTCGCGACCGCCTCCCTGGAGTTGGGAATCGACGTGGGGCACGTCGATCTGGTCTGCCACCTCGGTGCGCCACGTGCGCTGGCCACCCTCCTGCAACGGGTGGGACGATCCGGACATTGGCTCGGAAGCGTCCCCCGCGGCATCTTCTTCCCCCTCACGCGGGACGAGATGTTGCAGACCGCGGCGGCCGTCCGCGCGATCCGCGCCGGGGACCTCGATCGGATCCGGATGCCACCGGCCCCGCTGGACATCCTGGCGCAGCACGCCGTTGCCGCGGTCGCGGCCGAGACCATGACGACCGACGAACTCTTCGAAATGGTCCGGGGCGCATACACCTACCGGAACCTGGAGCGGTCGGTCTTCGATCGGATCATCGACATGCTCGTCGAGGGCGTCTCTACCCGGCATGGGAAACGGGCTGCACATCTCCACCACGACCGCGTTCACCGGCGACTGCACGCTCGCCGGGGCGCCCGACTCGCCGCGATCACGGGAGGTGGAGCCATTCCCGATACGGCGGACTATGCCGTCGTCGAGGATCCCACCGGGGCTCGCGTCGGAACCGTCAACGAAGACTTCGCCATCGAGAGTTCCCGCGGTGACGTCTTCTCCCTCGGCAATCACTCCTGGCGTGTCCGCCGCGTCGAGACGGGGACGGTGCGCGTCGAAGATGCCGGGCAGGCCCCTCCGAGCATTCCATTCTGGTTCGGCGAGGCTCCGGCACGGACCGAGGAACTTTCCCGCGCGGTCGCCCGTCTGCGCGCCGACACCGCCGACCGCATCGGAGATCGTGAGGCCGCGGCGGCGTGGCTCGAAGAAGACTGTGGGATCGATCGGGGCGGAGCCGAACAAATCGTCGACTACGTCGCAGCAACGCTGGTCGTTCTCGGGACGGTCCCGACCTGTGAGCGCATCGTCGCAGAACGCTTCTTCGACGAGAGCGGCGGCATGCAGTTGGTGCTGCACGCTCCATTCGGCGGCGCCATCAACCGGGCCCTGGGCCTCGCGCTGCGCAAGAACTTCTGCGTGAATTTCGACTTCGAACTCCAGGCCGCCGCGACCGACGATGGCGTGGTGATCTCACTCGGCGAGCAGCATAGCTTTCCATTGGACTCGGTCTTCTCGATGGTGCGTCCAGAAACGCTGGAGGCCGACCTCATCCAGGCGGCGCTGGCGACACCCATGTTCACCAACCGGTGGCGCTGGAACGTGACCCGCGCTCTCGTGCTGCGGCGCCACAGTGGAGGCAAACGCGTCCCGATCCACCTCCAGAGAATGCGCGCCGAGGATCTGCTGGCCGCGGTCTTCCCGGCGCAACTCGGCTGCGGCGACAACCGGATGGGTCCGATCGAACCCCCCGACCATCCCCTGGTCGACGAGACGCTGCGCGACTGCCTGCACGAAGCGATGGACGTCGACGGGCTTCGTGACGTGCTGGACGCCATTCGCAACGGCACAATCCAGACCATCGCCGTCGAGACATCGAGTCCGTCGCCGATGGCGCACGAGTTGCTGAACGCGTACCCGTACGCCTTCCTCGATGATGCCCCGCTCGAGGAGCGGCGGGCGAGAGCGGTCCACCTCCGGCGGACCCACGTCGAACTCGCCGGGGGCATCGGAGCGTTGGATCCCACCGCGATCGACGAAGTCCGCTGCCAGGCGTGGCCCGACGTGCGCGAGGCCGAGGAACTCCATGATGCTCTGCACGGCTTCGTCTGGCTCCCGACCGACACCCTCGAGAGGTACCCGGCCTGGCGCACCTGGATGGACCACCTCGCCTCCCATGGGCGTGCCACGCAGATCCGGTGGCGCGTCGGCGATGAACCCCAGCCGCGCCGGGCGTGGGTCGCTGCCGAGCGGATCTCCTTCGCGCGCACGGCGCTGCCCGATGCACGCCTCGACTCCGACCTGGAGCCCCCGCCCGGAGCGCCTGCGGCCCGCGATGCCGAGGACGCGATCGACGCTGCCCTGCGCGGCTGGCTGTCCGCCCTGGGACCCGTGCGACCCGACTCCCTGGCCGCACGCCTCGGCCTGCCGACGACGACCGTGCTCGCGGGACTCAGCCGCCTCGAAAACGATGGCTTCGCGATGCAGGGCCGCTTCTCCCCGAACGAGGAGGGCGTGCAATGGTGCGAGCGACGCCTACTCGCCCGGATCCATCGACTGACGCTCGGCATACTCCGGCGCGAGATCGAACCGGTCTCGATCGCCGATCTCATCCGCTTCCAACTGCGCTGGCAGCATCTTGCGCCCCGCACCCGGCTCCACGGCCGCGACGGCCTCGCCGCGGTGATCCGACAACTCCACGGCTTCGAAGCGCCGGCTCCAGCCTGGGAGGATTCCATCCTTTCGGCGCGGGTGGCCGACTACTCGCCCCAACTCCTCGACGACCTCTGTCTCGCAGGGGAGGTCGCCTGGGGGCGCTTCTCGCCTCCGGGCACGCCCGCCGCGCCCCGGCGGCGCCGACGCCCGTCCGTCCCCACCCGCAATGCGCCGATCGGACTTGCCGTCCGCGACGAACTGCCACGCCACCTCGCGGGAAGCCCGGCCCCCGACCTGGCCACCCTCTCCGTCGACGCGCGCGCCGCCCTCGATGTCCTGCAGCGCGACGGCGCTTCCTTCCTGGGCGACGTGGCACGGGCCGCCGGACTACTCCCTACTGCGGCCGAGGAAGCCTTATGGGAGTTGGTCGCCCGCGGGGTGGTCACCGGGGATGGGTTCAGCGGGCTGCGCTCGCTCCTGTCGCCCACCTCCGACTCCGGCACACCACGGCGCCTGCGCCCGGTACACGGCCGCGCCAGTCGTCGTCTTCCCATCGGCCGGTGGGCGCGCCTGGTCCGCGATGCAGAACCGGACCCGGATCCGGACGAACGTGCAGAGAGAGCGGCGCGCCTCCTCTTGCGGCGCTACGGCGTGGTCTTCCGTGAGATGACCGCACGCGAATCGATGTTGCCGGCCTGGCGGATGACCCTTGCGGCTTTGCGCCGGCTCGAGGCGCGCGGTGAGATCCGCGGCGGACGATTCGTACAGGGACCCGCCGGTGAACAATTCGCCACGCCCGAGGCCGTGGAGGCCTTGCGTCGGGTCCGCCGGGAACCCCGTGGGGAGGTCGTTCTGGTCTCCTCGGCCGACCCCCTCAACCTGGTGGGAATTCTCACGCCGGGGACCCGCATTCCACCGCAGAGCGGGCAGCTCATCGCCTTCGCCGACGGTGTGCCGATCGACAGCGGTAGACCCGCAACTCTGCAAGGCCGACTCGGCCCCCGGGGAATGCTAGGCACCCCTTCATCATGAGCCTGCGTTCCCTCCCCAGCGTCGACGCCGTCCTCGGGACTCCCGAGGCGGCAGCGCTGCTCGAGCACCTGCCGAGGCCGATCCTGACCGATGCGGTGCGCGCCGTCCTCGACCGACACCGGCAGCGGCTCCGCGCCGACGAATCGGCCGACGTCTCAACGCCGTCGGCAGGAGAGGTCGCCACGGCGGCGGGACAATGGACCCGGACCCGCCTGGATCCCAATCTGCCCCGCGTCATCAACGCAACGGGAGTGGTCCTCCATACCAATCTCGGCCGCGCCCCCCTGGCACCGCGCGCTCTCGCCAGCCTCATCGAGGCCGCCCGCGAGACGAGCGCGCTCGAACTCGACCTCGAGACCGGGGGGCGGGGACGCCGTGATGCCCATGTCGAAGGGCTTCTCGCCCAATTGTCCGGAGCGGAAGCCGCCGTCGTCGTCAACAACAACGCCGCTGCGCTCCTTCTGGTGATCGACTCCCTTGCCACACGACGCGAGGTCGTCGTCTCGCGCGGCGAGCTGATCGAAATCGGGGGCGCTTTCCGGCTGCCCGACGTCCTGCGCCGCGCGGGCGCCGTCCTGCGCGAAGTCGGAACCACCAATCGCACCCGCATCGAAGACTATGCCCGGGTCCTCTCCCGCCGCACGGCACTTCTCCTGCGCGCGCATCCCTCCAACTTTCGCATCGAAGGATTCACCGAGGAGGCGTCCCGCACCGAGCTGGTGCAGCTTGCGCGCGCGCAGGGAATTCCCTTCGTCGAAGATCTCGGCAGCGGCGCGCTGGTCGATCTCTCGGCCTACGGAGCCCCCCGCGAGCCGACCCCCGCCGACGCGATCCGGGAGGGCGCCGATCTGGTGACCTTCAGTGGCGACAAACTCCTCGGCGGACCACAATCCGGCCTCATCGTGGGTCGAGCGGATCTCGTCGAGGATCTGCAGCGCAACCCGCTCAAGCGGGCCCTGCGGGTCGACAAGCTGACCCTCGCCGCCTTGCGCGCGACCCTCAGCCTCTATTGCACGTCGACCGATCTGGCCGCCGACCTTCCCGCCATCGGCCTCCTCGCCCGCACCGAGGAGACTCTCGAGGACCTCGCCGTCCGTGCCTCGCGTCTGCTCGGCGACCAACTGCCGACCGACTTTACCGTCGACGTCGTCCGCTCCGAGAGCCAGATCGGTAGCGGCGCTCAACCCACCATCACCCTTCCCAGTCGGGCCGTGCGGGTCGTTCATGGCCGGTGGGATGCCGAGCGGGTCGCCGCCTACTTCCGTGGAGCCTCTCCGGCAATTCTCGGACGCATCACCCGCGGCGCGTTCCTTCTCGATCTCCGCGCGGTGCCCCGGGTCGAGGATCTTCTTCCCCACAACGACGAGGCGAACCCATCATGAGCCAGGCCGAACGCGTCATCCTCGGTACCGCGGGCCACATCGACCATGGCAAGACCGCCCTCATCCGCGCCCTGACCGGGCAGGAGACGGACCGCCTGGCGGCCGAGAAGGAACGTGGAATCTCCATCGAACTCGGGTTCGCCCACTACGAAGTCGAAGGGCATCGCTTCGGCGTCGTCGACGTCCCGGGCCACGAGCGCTTCATCCGGCAGATGCTCGCCGGCGTGCACGGCATCGATCTCGTCCTCTTCACCGTCGCAGCCGACGACGGCATCATGCCGCAGACCGAAGAGCACTTCGACATCCTTCACCTGCTGGGCGCCCGCCACGGCATCTTCGTCATCACCAAATCAGATCTGGTCGACGCCGCCCGGATCGAGGAGGTCCGCTCGGACATCGAAGTCCTCGCCGTGGGCACGGCCTGCGAATCCTGGCCGGTCCTCGCCGCATCGAGCGTGACCGGCACGGGGCTCGACGACCTCCGCACCGAGCTCGCACGACAGCTCGAGGGGCTGGTCCGCCGCGATCCGAGCGGTTATTTCCGACTTCCCATCGACCGTGCGTTCACCCTCCACGGCCACGGACTGGTCGTCACCGGAACGGCCATCGCCGGAGAGGTGCGTGAAGGAGATGCGCTGGCGATCCGCCCGACGGGCCTCGATACCCGGGCCCGCTCGATTCAGGTCCACGGCGAGGCCGTGACCTGCGCGTCGGCGGGACAGCGTGTCGCCGTCAACCTCCCTGGCATCGAAAAAAACGAGGTTCGCCGCGGGTACTGGCTCACCGACCCCAGCATCGAGTTCACGACCGATCGCATCGATTGCTGGTTCGAAGTGCGGCCCGGTGCACCTCGACCGCTGCGCAGCTTCGACCGACTCCGCATCTACGTCACCACCGCCGAGGTCCTCGGGCGGTTGATTCTCCTGGGTGATCGAAAGGAACTTGCCCCGAAGGAATCCGGGTGGTGCCAGATCGCGCTGGACCAACCCGTGCTCGTAGCGGCGGGAGATCGCTTCATCGCGAGGACCGAGACGGCGACGCGGACGACCGGAGGAGGAGAGGTCGCCCATCCGTTCGCGCCACGACACCGTGCCAGCGAGACGAATTTGCTCGAACGCCTGGAAGCGCTCCGCAACGGCGAGGAAGAGGAGCGCGTCCATGCCTTCCTCGAGATCCTGCGGGAATTCGCTGCCCCCACCGAACTCGTGGCGCAATCCCTCGGGCAACGCGCCGAAGCGGTTCAGGCCATGGTACGCAACTCCAACCGTGTCCTACCTCTCCCCGAAGCTTCCTCTCCCGAAGCGTGGACGACCCAGACCAAATGGGAGCGTCTGCGGTCCGAGGTGGTCGGGGTCCTCGAGGAATTCCATCGGGTCCATCCGATCGCGACGGGCATGGACCTGGAATCGCTTCGCTCCAGACTGCGCGTGCCGCTCGAAGCGAAGCTCTTCCGACCCGTGATCACGCGACTCGAGGCGGCCGGCGTCGTCGCGCGCGAGGCGGCCACCGTGCGCCTCCCGCAGCATCGCGTCCAGCTCGACGAAGCCCAGACGGGTCAGGCTGCCTCCATCTCTGGCGCAATCGACGCGGGAGGCCTGACGCCTCCAGACGTCAAGCAACTCGCGGCAGACCTCGGACTGACGACCGGCAAGGCTCTAGAGCTCCTCCATCTTCTCGAGAAACAGGCGAAGGTCGTCCGGGTAACTCCGGAGATCTTCTACTCGGAGAAGGCCTACCAGCGAGCACGACAGCTACTGGAGGATTGCATCGAGAAAACGTCCGAGGTGACCGTCGCGGACTACCGCACGGCGCTCTCCGCCAGCCGCAAATACGCGCTCGCACTCCTCGATCACTTCGATCAGGCGGGCATCACGATCCGGGTCGGCGACGCGCGCAGGCTCCGCACCACCTGAGGTCGGCCCGGACATCGAGCCGGGGCCCGCAGGAACGTCAATGACTGCCCCCATGGAAGGGGACCGACTCCGTCCCGGGAGGGGGTTCGGGTATGCTCGCGGCGATACGCTCCACGGCCTCCGAATCGATCTGAATGTCCGCCTTCTCCCTCAATTCCTCGTAGAGGTCCTGCGTCCTTCGTTGAACGGCTTCCTGCCGAAGCTTCGATTTGATCTGCCCACGCACCTGATCGAGAGGCTTCTCTTCCCCCGGACGCCACTCCTCGAGGCGAATGATGTGATAGCCGTACTGGGTTTTCACGACGTCACTCGTCTCGCCGGGTTCATGCAACACGAAGGCCGCCGCTTCGAATTCGGGCACCATCCTGCCGCGCCCAAAAAAGCCGAGATCGCCTCCCTTGCGCGCCGAAGCCGTATCGATCGAATGCTCCTTGGCGAGATCTGCAAAGGAATCCGGATCTTCCTCGAGCTTGCGGCGCAAATCCTTCGCGAGCGCTTCTTCGCGCACCAGGATGTGCCTCGCGCGCATCGTTGCCGTGGAGTAGAGCTTTCGATTGTTCTCGTAGAACGCCTCGATCTCGACCTCGGTCGGCGCCGAAACCTCCTGAAGTTTCTTGACCAGCATCTGAACGACGAGTCGGCGATTCATCTCCGCGATTTGCCGGCGGATGAGCGGGTCTTGGTCGATCTGCTGGCGCACACCTTCTTCGTAGAGGAGGTCGTTGAGAATGTAATTCTCGATGAAGAGCGCGCGCCCGTTCTCGTCCATCATCCTTCGCGTCCGCGACGGCAACCGCTGCAACTCGGCGACCAGATCGTCCTCCGTCATGACCCGGCCGGCAAAGCGGGCGACGACCTCTCCCGTCGCGGTCGGCGTGGGACCGGGTGAGGCTACAGCCGCGACCGTCTCCTCGACAGCGGACGAGGCCGACTCCAGGGTCGGCGTCGAGGCGGGTTCACAACCCGCCAGAACCACGCCCAGCACAATACCAACGCCCAGGAATGTTCTCTCGATCATCCCCTCTGGATAATGCAAAAAATGCCGACGTGCGATGCCCACCGCTGGCTACGACGCCGATTTACCAGTTGCGCGAGGGCGCGGCTTGCGCCACGATCCGATCGGTCGCCGAATGTGGTACTACTTCTCATCGAGCATGGAACTCGACGAAACAACCGCCGGGTCGGGTACGACGGCTGCGCCGCAGGACGGGGCGACGCTCGTGCCGTACGCGCCAACCACGAAGGGATTCGACATGGACGATGTATTGCGCCAGGCAGAAGCGCTTCTGCGCTTTTCCGGGGAAGTCGAGAACCGCATGACCGAAAGTGGTCTGGGCGGAGTGAACGGCGTGATCGAACGCTATCTCCAGCTCCGACAGGCTCTCGACCGCCTGAGCCAACGTGAGCTCGACTGGGCCAAAGGCGAAGTCGACCGGCTCATTGCCACACTGACCACCGTGTCCGAGCAACTCGAGCAATTGCGCGCCATCAAGCTGGCCATCGTCGACCCCAACTGAACCGCTGCGTCAACCAGACGGCGAGAGCGACGCCGAGGGCCGCCCCGAGGGAATCGAGGACGACGTCGGCAAGCGCTCCGGTCCGGCTCGGGACGAAGCTCTGATGGAATTCGTCGCTCGCCGCGTATGCGGCGGCGAGCACCCAGGCCCACTGAGCGACACGAGCCACCGAACGTTGCGGCGTGTTGATCGCCCGGAACAGCAGCAACGCGAGGATTCCGTACTCGGTGACGTGCGCGAGCTTTCGCACCAGCGCGTGCAGGGCCCCGATCGTCCCGGCGTCAGCCCAGGGAAGCAGGAACTCCAAGAGCGGTGTCAGAACGGAACCCGTGCTGCTGCCGCGGAATGCATCGGTCGAAAAAAGCCAGATGACCGACGCCCAGGCGACGACCGGAAGCCAGCGAGACCAGGCACCCGGTGGAGGGACCTCAGGGCGCCCCGCGTTCATCGGGAGCAGGGTCGAGACGAGAGCGCTCGATCGCGAGCGCGTAGCGGTACTGCTCGGGGCGCGAAAAACCGCCCTTGATCCGGCGGCCGTTGATGAAGAGCGTCGGAGTCGACTCGACCCCGGCGGCCATCCCATCGGCGATGTCCTTCGCCACCGCGGCGGCCACATCGGGTGAGTCTACACAGGTGTCGAACCGATCCATGTCGAGCCCCGCCTCCGCGGCGAGTCGACGGATTTCTTCCTCGGAAAGACGACTTTGGTTGACGAAGAAAAGATGGCTCAGTGCCGACCCCTTGCCTTGTCGATCCGCGCACTCCGAGGCATAGGCCGCGACGCACGCCACCGCGTGGTTTCGGGATTCCACGTTCGGATTGCAGTCGGCGTTCAGGGGGAAGTTGCGGTGCACCACACGAATGTCACCGGGACTTTCCCCGGCAACTCGAGCGAGATCGAGATAGGCCCGACGGCAATACGGACATTGGTAGTCCGAGAACTCGACGATCGTAATCGGGGCCGATCCGGTCGCTGGATCCGGGGCGCCGGCGGAAATGTCGATGATGGGCTGCGAGATGTAGAAGGCGTAGAAGCGCGGATCATCCCGGCGGATGCTCTCGACGGTCACCGGCCCCGAGGGGCCCGCACTCTGGGAGAAGACCAGGGCGGCAAGGGCGACCACCGTGCCACCGGCGCCCAGGCCGAGGATGCCGTTGGGGGAGAAGTCGCGCCGGGCCTCGGGGGTCGCCGTAAGACGGTAGAGGACGACGGCCGAGGCGAAGAGGGCGATGTTGACAGCATCCATCGCCAGGCACATGGGGCAGAGGACGCCGATCGAAATGGTCGAAACGAGAAAAAAGTAGACGGAAATCCCGAGCGTCGCGCCCGTCAAAGCGAGCAGGAGGGTGGCGACCGGCAGACGCTTCTCGGCCGGCGCCCGCATCGCGTAGGCCGCCAGGGCGCCCATGGCCACATAGGAAAGCAGCGCCCATCCGCCGACAGGAATCCCGAGAAAAGACGCAAACGCGCTCCCCAAAACGACGTCGCAGGAAACGCCCTCGGAAACGGTGCAAAAACTGGTGTAGTCACCCTGGCTTGCCGCGAGCTGTTGGTGAATAAAGAGTACGATCGCGCCGAGGACCAGGCCCACGACGGACAGGGCGAGAGCGAGGGTGGCCAGGGTCCCGATCGCGGGTGTCGCGGACGAAGAGCGAGAGTTGCGACGGGCATTCGACATGGACTCCTCAAAGCGTACCCACGCCCCCTCGGAGATTCAACGCAGCCGAGCCACCGGCGGGCCCTGTCGGAAGGCCCTCCTGCTGGCCCTGGCCATGGTCCTGATGCTTTGTTCGGGCGCCGCCGCACGCGATCTCGTGGTCAACGGAGCCCTGTCGGCGGGCAGGGGGCAACGGCCCAATGGCTGGGCCACGGACCTGTGGAACAAGACCCAGGGCACCGCTTTCGACTGGAAGGCCGGGGCCAACGGCGGGCTCGGGGTCCTGATCGTCCGCAGTCCCGAAGTCAACGACGCCCGTTGGGTCCAGGAGATCGTGGTCGAGCCCGATCACTGGTACCAGCTCTCGGGCTTCCTCCGGACCGAGGGCGTGTCCCAGGAAGGACTCGGAGCGACACTCTCGATCCTGCGGGGTTTCGAGCACACCGAGCCGCTCAAGGGCGACAACCCATGGACTCCGGTCTCGATGTGGTTCAAGACCAAGGGCGAGCGCCGGATCAAG
This sequence comes from bacterium, assembly GCA_029976905.1. Classification (GTDB taxonomy): domain Bacteria; phylum Desulfobacterota; class Binatia; order UBA12015; family UBA12015; genus VGTG01. Next base: position 27,552 of record JAPOLW010000001.1, read on the forward strand.
GTCGCGTGTCGTCTTGGCAGCTATGGCCAGGTCTCCTCGGGGGAGGTCTGGTGCACCGGAATCCGCGTCAGCGAGCAGGCCGGGCCGCCCCTGAACGCGAGCTACGTCTACGGGCCCCTCGAAGAGTCGACCACACCCGTCGGCCTGCCCACCGCGGCCGGCCTCGTCGTCCTCCTTCTGCTCGGAATCTCCCGCCTCGGCCGAGTGGGCGAGAGTGCCCCCGCCCGTGAGAAGCTCCTCTTCGCGACCGTTCTACTCGCCGTCTTCGCCGCGAAGGTCGGCGCCGCTCCCTACTTCCAGTACAAGATCGACGTCGGAACCTACTCGGCATGGGCCTTTCGGCTGGCCGCCGAGGGGCCCGCCCGCTTTTACGCTCCCAACTACTTCGCCGACTATCCGCCGGGATATATGTACGTCCTCTGGGGGATCGGGCTCCTGGCACGCACTCTGGGGATCACCCTCGGCTCCGCGTCGTTCCTCATTCTGCTGAAGCTGCCCGCGCTTCTCGCCGACGCCGCCATCTCGTGGCTGCTCTACGCCCGGCTGCGGGCGGCCGGGAAACGGCTGGCCTGGGCGGCCGCGCTCGCCTTTACGCTCAACCCGGCGCTTCTTCTCAACTCCGCGGTCTGGGGGCAGACGGACTCGGTTCTCTCCCTGCTCATTCTTCTGGCCCTGCTCGCACAGGGACAGCGTCGCTTCGAACTCTCCTGGATCTTCGCAACCCTGGCGGTCCTCACCAAGCCGCAGGCCCTACTGCTGGCACCACTGCTCGCGTTCTGGCCCTGGGGGTGGTGGAAAAGCGGTCGACCCCTCTCCTGTCTCCTGGCGATCGTGGGCACGGTCTTCGCCGTGGCAGACCCCTTCCGGGGTGATCGCCCCTGGCAATGGCTGGTCGATCTCTATTTCGGGACGGCGGGGTACTACGCCGAGACCTCGGTCAACGCGATGAACCTTGCCGCGCTTCTCTTCGGAATGCGCCACAACGACGCCGAGATCACGTTGGGACTCAGCGCCAACACCTGGGGATTTGCGATTGGGCTGGCGATTGGCCTGGCGTTCTTCATCGCCTACCTCGTGCGCCGGAATCGCCTCCTTCACGTCAATCTCTTCGCCGCATCCACCCTGGTTTCCTTCGTGTGCCTCACCCGCATGCACGAGCGCTATCTCTATCCCTTCTTCGTCTTCGCTGCGCTCCTCGGCGTCACCGGCACCGTCGGAGCCCTGTACTGGAGCCTCTCCGCGCTCTTCCTGGTCAACGAGCTCGTGGTCTACCTCTATCAGGAGACCGCGACGGCCGGACCGGACTGGGTCTGGCGCAGCGTCGCCGCGCTCAATACCGCCCTTCTCTTCGCGTGGCTGGGCTCGACGTGGCGCATGGCTCGCGGCCGACTCGACGCGCCCGGAGTCGACGCGCTCGCCAGCGACGACTCTGCGTGGCTCCGCTCTCTCTCTCTCGACGGACCCACCGGCCCAATCACGACGACCGATCCGCGCGACCGGGAGCAGGCGAGCGCCTCGCCCGCCTGGATTCCTTCCGAAATCCTCTACCTCCTCGGCCTCGCCGCGCTCGCCCTCGGACTACGGGTCTATGGCCTCGATCAACCGACCGATCTCGTCTTCGATGAAATCTATTTCGTCGAGCAGGCGCGAAACTAC
>JAPOLW010000200.1 GCA_029976905.1 bacterium
ACGATGTTGTTCAGGACGCCACGACGGTCGGGGCGAAGGAGGAAGCGTCCCTGAAAGCAACGCAGGAGGACGTGGTAGACGACCTATGGGTCGTGGAAGCGGGCGTGTTTGGCCCCGCAAAAGAGAGCAGGGGGGCGCGACGGGTCGGCGGTGGTTGGTCTCGGCACGAAGAGAACCGTTGCAAGACCCAAGCCAGGGGCTTGGCCCCCGAGAACACTACCCTGCGATCTGGGGTCGCAACCTGGCGTCTCGAACTCGCGCAACGAAACGCCAACCGTTGAAACTATTGGTTAAGGTAAGGTTCCTGGTCGTTCTATTCCCCGTCTTTTGAAGACGCGGGTTGTCCCAGTGCGACCATGCGGACCGCCTCACATCGTTCGACCTCCGTAAAGGCCGAGGACGATGCGGGTGCGAGCACGGCGGGAAGCACCGCCAGAACCATCGCGAACGAAGGAGCAGACCGTTCCCACGTCATGCCCCGGAACGGACGCTCGTCGAAGCCGACTCTGTCGCGCCGCCGCGCGCGCCCGCGAACGTCGCTGCGTCACCCCGCCGCCACTTGCGCGCGTCAGAAAGTCGACACGGTCGCCGGCGTCTATGATTCATATCCCCTCTGGCAGACGCCGCGCCCTGCCCCCGTCGGAGGTCGGGCTCCTGGCCGGCGCGTCGCTCCTCGCCCTGCTCCTTCGCGTCGCACTCCTGCTCGGAACCTGGGACGCCCCCGGCGACGGACCCAGGCGGGCCATCGAGGCCTACCAGTGGTCCCGCCACCCATGGCTTCCGACGTCGGGGGTGTGGCCGCCCGGCCTTCTCCTGCTCACCGGCCCCGCGAACTGGATCCTTCCGAGGCCTGACGTCGCGACCCGGCTTCTGAACGTCGCGCTCGGAACGCTGACCATCCCGGCCCTCTACCTGCTGGCTCGTCGCGGCTTCGGAACCGCCTCCGCGGTCGTGGGAGCGTTCGCGCTGGCGGCGTGGCCGCTCCACATCGAGCTGAGTGCGAGCTCGCTGGCGGAAGCGCCGTTCCTCTTCGAGCTCCTCGGCGGACTTCTTCTCGTCGACGTGGCTCTGGACGGCCCGCGACGTCGTTGGGCTCTGGTCCCCGGCCTCGCGCTCGTCGTCTGGGCGTCGATGGCGCGTTACGAGGGATGGTGGTTCCTGCCGATCCTCCCTCTCTACATCCTGTGGCGCAGCAGGAGTCGGAGCGATGCCGCCGCGGCGGGCGCGGTGCTCGCCGCCTTCCCCCTCTCGTGGCTCGTCGGAAACGCCGCCGCGCTGGGCGATCCGATCGCGGGCCTGACGGCCGCGGTCCACGGTGCCGCGGTCGACGGGGCCGACGCGATCGGTCCACTCGAGGCGGTCGGCCGATTGGCGACGGTGGGTGCGGGGGAGATCGGATGGCCACTGATCGCGATGATCCCCGTCGCGACCGCCGTCGCGATCCTTCGCGGTCGGGAGAGCTGCCCGGCCGGCGCACTGCTCCTCGCCATCTCTCTGACCTTCTGGGTCGGAATGCTGTGCGTCACATGCTTTCGCGATCACTCGCTACACTCGCGGTACCTGCTGCCCGGGCTCGTCCTCGCCCTGCCGATGCTGGTCCTTCCGTTCCGCGGCCGCGCGATCGCATCCTCCCCGTGGGTCCTCCTTGGACTGGTCCTGGCCACGCTCGCCTCCTTCGCCTCGACGGGCCGGTACGAGACCCGCCGCTGGGTCACGGCCGAGCGACCGACGCACATGGAGGAGGTCGCGCGATGGATCTCTTCGGGCCCATGCCGGGATTCCTTCGTGGTGCTGACCGACATGGATTGGAAGGCCTCGTACCTCGCGATCTTCTGGCCCGAGGTCGCCGACCGCCGTGGGATCGTCTCCGAGTGGATCGAGGACGACGTGGTCGCCTTCCTCCTGCTCGAGCGAGCGCCCGCCCTGCTCGTGACCCGCGACGCCGATGTCGATCAGCGAGCCCGGATCGAGCGGGTTCTCGGTACGCGTCTCGATGCGGCTCCGCTCGCCTACCAGTCCGGTCCGACCAAGGTGCTCGACCTCTCGCAGCTGGTCCCGCGATAGGCGTCGGGCTGCTCCCGCCTCACCGCCGGTACTGGATCACGACCAGATCGCAGTCGCCGTACTGGCGACAGGCGGCACCGGCGAGAAGGGGGCGATCGCCCGCCGCCGCGGCGAGCGTGTGCGCACCGGTTCCATGCGCACCTCTGAACTCGAGCGGCTTGATCATCACGGTGCCGTTTTCGCCGAAGTCCGGGTCCGGCGCTCCGTCGGCGAGGAGGCTCTGGGAGGGGAGGGGGATGGAATGAAACACTTCGTCAAGGTAACGTTCCTGAGCGTTCTTCCCTCTTTTCCTTCTTTCTCAATCGCTCGCTACCGGATCTGCGTCGGCCATGACCGGATGGGCGCCGGGCGCGGCGTACTCTTGTCGGGCGGACCGTGAGCCCGGGAAGACAGCAAGGGAGATTCCATGGACACGAACGAGATGCTTGCCGCCTGGCTCACCGATCAACCCGTCCCGGGCTCGGCGACCCTCAGCCCCGGAAGGGTCTCATAAATGCGTGGGTTGGTGGGGGAAAGCGGCACAGAAGGGTATAGGGGCATGAGAGCGAAGGTGAGTCGGCGGGAACTGCTTCGGCGCGCCCTCCCTTTGGTCCTGTTTGCTGTTCTCCTGTTGGGCTGCTGGCGGTCGGAGCCAGTGGGGAGCGGCTCTACGGAGCAGTCCGTGGTGGTGAATTCCAGCGAGACACGCAACGTGATCCTCGTGGTGCTCGATACGCTTCGGTCCGCGAACCTGTCCTACAATGGCTACCGCTGGGAGACGTCGCCCCGCCTCGATGACTTTGCAAGGCAGAGTGTCGTCTTCCGAAACGTGGCCTCCGTGGGGGGCAACACGACGACGAGCATGGCGGGCTTGATGTCGGGCCGAACGCCCTTTCATCCGTTCGGGGATACCTGGGACCCGACGCACGCCCACGGCATGAAGCGCTTCTACACCCGGCCCGACGACAAGGGACTGCCGCCCAGTCTCTACACCCTGGCGGAGCGCTTTCGCGACGCGGGGTATCGCACGGCGGGCCTGGTGACCAACGTCAACGTCTCAAATGCCTTTCAGTTCCACCAGGGCTTCGATTCGTACGAGCTGATCCGTTCGGGGCGCAGGGCGGGTCGTGCGGGCACCGTCGTGGAGAAGGCGCGCGACTTCCTCGATCGCCGCAAGCGCGGGGAGCGCTTCTTCTTGTACCTCCACTTCATGGACGTGCACGCACCCTACGATCCGCCATCAGGCTACAAGCGGTGCTTCGGCGAGGCGCGCCCGTTGCCGCCGGAGACCGGCGATAAATTCCGGGTCTGGGCGGATCGCGAGACGCCGCTGGCGCGCAGAAGGGCGCTCCTCGAGCGCATGACCTATCTCTACGACTGCGAGCTGCTCTATCTCGACACGCAGTTGGGCGTGCTCTTCGATCACGTCGACGCCTTGGGCCTGGGTGACTCTACGGTGGTGGCGGTCTTCTCGGACCACGGTGAGCAGTTCCTCGAGCATGGCGGCACCCTCCACCACGGCAGCCTCTACGAGGAAATCCTGGACGTACCCATGATGGTCCGGGTGCCGGGCGTCGCTCCTTCGCCGGTGGATGCCATGGTGCGGAGCTTCGACCTGATGCCGACATTGCTCGAGCTAGCGGGGCTGAACCCTGCGAAGGATCCCCTCGACGCCGTCTCACTGCGGTCGCACTTCGGTCTGCCGCCCCTCGAGGAGCGGATGGAAGGAAACACCACGACGAGTCTGTCGACCTTTCCCAGGACTTGGAGCTTCAGAGAGGGCACCCACAAGCTCATCCGCACTCAAGCGAAAGGCAAAGACGCGTGGGAACTCTACGACCTGGCCACCGATCCGGGGGAGCAGAACAACCTCCACGCAAGCAGCGCCCACGCACCGCTGGCCGCCAGGCTGGAAAAGGGCATGCGCGCCGCCGCCTTGCGCATCACCCGTGGGCCCGCCGATCCGGCGAGTTCGGGCGTCGCCGCGCAGCCCGCCACCGTGGCGCCGGGGAGCAATGCCGAACTCGACGAAGACACGCGCGCCCAGCTCAAGGCGTTGGGCTACATCGAGTAGCGCTAAGAAACTGTCTTCGGAGGGAGATTCCTCGGACCGCTGAGAGTAGACCGGGTCGGGCGGATAGGAATTTCGAAATCGTGGTGTACGCGCGCGTCGATCCGTTCCTGTGCGGTGAAGACAATCTCGAACGCATCAACCGAGGGATAGAACGCAAAGCCGTAGTCGTCGTAGTGGCGCAGCTCGGGCGCGACCACCACGCGGTCAACGGTTCCCACCACCGCGATCTGAGCGCCCACCTTGCCAAGGACTCGAAGCGCCTTGTCCTCGTAGCGGTCGCGGATTTCCTCGGTGGTGACGTCGCTGTGTGGGCCGCCCACGGGATTCTCGAGATCTTCCCCGTTCGATAGAAGGTTGAGCAGGACGACCGGGCCTCTATACGGGCCCGTAAACAATCCACCCCAGCGTGCCGTATAGCGGTCGTCAAAAACCCGCGTCCTCGAGCGGTGCCACTTCTCCCGGATGAAGGTAGGAAATTCAAAGCACGTTTTTGCCCCGAACCTCGAGTCGCCTGGAGTCGCCACCGGGGACTGCGCCGGTGAGCCCGACATAGATCGTTGTCGTAGATCCCGCTTTGGGATACTCGTTTCGCACGGCAACTCCACGCTGCCTACGTGAGTCGAAACCCCCGGCTGGAGGTAACCTCATGCTCTGTTCGATCACCGTCGCCCTGGTTCTCTCGATCGCAACGGCTACAAGAGCGCAGGCTGCCGACGAACGTCTCCGGAAATGTGGTGACGATCGATGGGCGTGAGGTGGGAGCGAGTGGCCCGCGAGGCTACGATGTGGCGCTAGATGCGCATCGGGTCGAGATCCGCAAGAACGATCAACGGCTGGAACGTGAGGTGGTGGTTTCTGCCGGGCGTGTCGAGACGGTCCGGTTCCGGTTTGCGACGGCCAAGCCTGTGGCTGACATGGTGAGGGTTCCCGCGGGCTCGTTCTACATGGGCTGCAACGAGCGGATAGACAGTGAGTGCGTCGCTGGCGAGAAGCCCGTACGAACGATCGACGTGCCGGAGTTCCGGATCGACCGGACGGAGGTGACGGTACGGGCGCACGGGGACTGCGTGCGAGCGGGGCGCTGCTCCGCGGACGGGGTGACGATGCCTTACTACGGGGGGAAGAACCAGCCGAAGTATGCCGAGTACTGCAACTGGGGGAAGGGAGGCCGGGAGGAGCACCGGATGAACTGCGTGGACTGGTACCAGGCGCGGACGTACTGCGCGTGGCCGGGCCAGCGGTGGCCGAGCGAGGCGGAGTGGGAGAAGGCGGCGCGAGGTACGGACGGGCGGAAGTACCCCTGGGGGAATGGAGGCTACGGATCGAGCGGGCGTGTGGCGAACATCGCCGACGAGAGCGCGCGGCGCCTCTATCCGGGCTGGACAGTGGCGTCGGGCTACGACGACGGGTGGGTGGGGACGGCGCCGGTGGGGAGCTTCCCTGGCGGGGCGTCGCCGTACGGGGCGCAAGACATGATGGGCAATGTGTGGGAGTGGGTGGAGAGCGAGGTCGGTGATGGTCGCGGGATTCGCGGCGGCTCCTGGGTCAGCAAACCCAGGAACGCGCGTGCGTCGTACCGTCGCTGGTTCGTGCCGCGAAAGCGGTACTACCGCGTCGCGTTTCGTTGTGCCCAGTAGCTACACTTCTGTTTTGTGAACTCCGGAATCCTGGTTCCTGGTGCAAGCGGACAGCGGACGAAATGCATGGATCCGAATCGCGTCTTGCGTACGGACGGCCTCGGCTGGGCCGCGCGTACACTCGGCGGTGTGTCCGGAGCACGATACTGGTGTGCGCGGTCTTGCCGTGCTGGGTCGCCGCGGCACCGGGCGCACGGCTACGCTGGTCGGCGGCCCGCCAGCGCCGAGCGCTCCGCTCCAAACCCTCTTCATCTGAACGTCCGGGTCGCAAAGCACGGAGTTGTCCCCCAACAGGAAGGGAAAGAAGAGATGCGGAGAACGAGAGGCGGCCTCGGGGCCGTGGCGGGCGTATTCATGACCGGAACGCTTGTTGTCGCATTCCCCTGGGGAGGCGAGGCGGAGGCAGCGTCTCCCCCGTATGTGTTGCCCCCGCCAGCGAGTGGGCCTGAGACGAACGTCGCCCTCAGCGCGCATGGACGGGTCTTGGCGTACGGCGCGCGAGCCGAGGACGAGCCTGGCGGCGCCGCGCTCTACGATGGAAGGGACGGCGCGAGCCTTCTGACTCTGGCGGCTCCCGACTCCGAGATCGGGGTCGAGGACAAGTTCGGTAGCGCGATCGCGATCAATCGAAAGTTCGTAGTCGTGAGTGCGCCGGAACGTGAGGAAGTCTACGTCTACGACTGTAGCGGAGCCCTGCTGCATACCCTCGTGAACCCGGGGGCGCCCGGGAATCCAGCGATGTCGCTCGTAGTTCAGGGGTCGCGGATCGTGGTCGGCGCTCCCTTCGCAGATGCGGACGGCGTCGACGCGGGAGCGGCTTATGTCTTCGACGCCCGAACCGGGGCTCTTCTCCATACGTTGTCGGGTCCGGGCGCGGGGAGCCACTTTGGTTGGGCCGTCGCAGCGGCGAGCGGCCGGGTGTTCGTCGGCGCGCCCGGCGACGACTTCGGTAAGACGCGAAACGCCGGTTCGGTGTACGTCTTCGCCGCGCAGGCGCCTCCGCCGGAGGCGCCGCTCTCGTCGCCTCCGCCGTCGATGTCGCCTCCCTCGCAGTCTGTCGA
>JAPOLW010000201.1 GCA_029976905.1 bacterium
AGCAGAAGATCGACCAACCGCCGGTGCTTGGCGGTATACGGCGGATAGAACATCGAAAGCCCGTCGATCTTCGGGCTGGTGAAGACCGGCCGCATCTTGCTGAACTCCACGAAGCCCTCGAAGCCATGGTAGTGGCCGATGCCGCTGGCGCCGACGCCGCCGAAGGGCATGTCGTGCTGCGCGACGTGGAAGACGCAGTTGTTGATGGTCACGCCACCCGAGATGGTGCCGTAGAGGAGCTTTTCCTCGACCGCCTTGTCGTGCGTGAAGAAATATAGACCGAGCGGGCGGTCGCGCACGTTCACGTAGGAAAGAACCTCGTCGAGGTCGGTGTAGGTCTTCACGGGGAAGAGCGGCCCGAAGATCTCCTCCTGCATGATGCGCATGTCGTCGGTGACGTCGAGGACCAGGTGCGGCGGAATCTTGCGATGGACGTCGTTGAAATCCGCGCCGTCGACCAGCGGAACGAGGGTCGCCCCCTTGGCCTGGGCGTCCTCCAGCGTCTCCCGCAGGCGACGGTAGGACTTCTCGTCGATCACCGACGTGAAACTTTCATCGTTCACGTCGGGGTACCGCTGTCCCACGACGGCCCGGGCCGCCTCGACGAAGGCTTCGCGCTTGCTCTCGGGCACGAAAAGGTAATCGGGGGCGAGGCAGGTCTGTCCGGCATTGACGAATTTCGAGTAGAGGATCCGCGACGCCGCCTCCGCGACGTCGAAATCATCGCAGATGATCGTGGGAGATTTGCCGCCCAACTCCAGGGTGACCGGCGTCAGGTTCTCGGCGGCGGATCGCATCACCGTGCGGCCGGCATCGGCCGAGCCCGTGAAGATGATGTGATCGTACGGCAGGGACGAGAAATCGGAGCCGCGTACGCCCGGCAGGATCGCGACCTCGGACTCGTCGAATTTCTCGGCGAACTTCTCCGCCAGCAGATGGCAGAGATGGCTCGAATTCGTCGCCATCTTGATCATGGCCCGGTTGCCGGCCGCGAGAATGCTCGTGAGCGGGCTGATGGTGAGGAAAAGTGGATAGTTCCACGGCGAGACGATGCCCACGACTCCCTTGGGCTGCGGAATGAGACGGTTGCGCCCGGTGGCGAAGAGGATCGAGACGTGGCGCTTCTGCGGCTTCATCCACTTGCGGAGCTTCTTGCGGGTGTGCCGCAGACCATCGACCGAAGTGAAGATCTCGAGCATCTTCGATTCCTCGGCGCTGCGATGCCCGAAATCTGCGTGGATGGCCGCGGCGATCGCGTCGACGTTGTCGATCAAGATGCTCTCGACCTTGTCGAGACGCGCCACGCGCTCCTCGTACGAGGGATACGGCGCTTTCAGATAGGCTTCGCGCTGCAGCGCGAAGATCCGCTGAGCCTCGTTCTCGATCACGTCCACGCGACGCAGTTGTGCGGTCTGGGCCATGGCTTCCTCCTTGCCTGTCGTAGAAAAGCGGGGCGCGACACCCGGAGGATCCGGGTGCGCCACCACCACCCTTTTGGCTTTTGGGCGCCCACCAGCGCAAGTGCGCGGCAGGGAGACCTCCAGGAGCGCCGAAATGGTAGGGAGACTCCGTGCCCACCCTCGCTCCCGTCATCGAAGACCTCGCCGACCGGCAGCCTGACGCCCTCGCCTTCGCGACCGGAGACCGTCACCTCTCCTGGTCGGCGTACGCACGCCGTTCGGACACCCTCGCCGCACTGCTGCTCGATCTCGGTCACGCGCCCGCCGAGCGGGTGGCCGTTCTCCTCCCCGACGGGCCCGGCGTGCACATCGTCTTCGTCGCGACCGAGAAGGCCGGCGTGGTCGCCGTAGGCATCGGCCCGCGCGCCGGCACCCGCGAGATCGAGCACCTGCTCGCCACGACCGGCGCCGTGACCCTGATCAGCCGCCGCCGCTACCGCGACCTCGATACGCAGGCCCTCGTCGAGGACCTCCGCGCACGCGGCCTGCCGCTGCGCCACCACATCTGCGTGGAGGGCGACTTCGCAGCCGCCGAACCCCTCCTGATCGACGGACGCCCCGGCACCCTCCCCTCCCCGGACCCCGGCCTCGCCGGCCGCCTGGGCGCGCGCAGCCTGGGCGCCACCGACCTGTGGCTCCTCAACAGCACCTCGGGCACGACCGGCATGCCCAAATGCGTGAGGCACGACCAGGCGCGCTGGTTCTTCTTCCACGAACTCGCGGTGCGTGCCGGTGCCCTGTCTTCCGACGACGTCTTCCTGTCCGCCGTCCCGGCGCCCTTCGGATTCGGTCTGTGGACGGCGCATTTCACGCCGACGCTCCTCGGTGCACCGACCGTGGTGCTCGAACGCTTCACGGCTGCCGAAACGCTTGCCGCGATGGAGCGCCACGGGGTGAGCGTGCTCGCCGCGGTGAGCACGCAATTCATGCTCCTCCTCGACGACGAGGACTTCGCCCGTCGGGACCTCGGCCGCCTCCGGGTGCTCTTCACCGGGGGGGAGAAGGTGCCCTACGCGCGCGCTGCCGATTTCGAGGAGCGCACCGGAGCGCACGTCCTGCAGTTCTACGGATCCAATGAGACCGGGGCGCTCTCCGGGACGAGCCTGGCGGACTCGCGCGAGAAGCGCCTCACGACGGCAGGCCGGACGATCGCCGAGATGCAGGTACGCCTCTTCGACGACCGTGGCCGGGACGTGACGGCGCGTGGCCGCGGCCAGCCCGGCTGCAAGGGCGGCACCCTCAGCCAGGGCTACTACCGGGACGAGGAAGCCAATCGCGCATTGATCCGCGACGATGGCTGGTTCCTGGTGGGCGACCTGGTCCGTATCGACGACGAGGGCTACCTCACGGTCGAAGGCCGCATCGGCGACTTCATCATCCGCGGCGGCAAGAACGTGAGTGCGGCGGCCGTCGAGGAGGCGGTCGAGAGCCACCCCGACGTACGCGTTGCCGCGGCCGTGGCCTGGCCCGACCCCACCTTCGGCGAGCGCGTCTGCGCCTACGTCGAATTGCGCGAGGGCCGAATGCTCGAGCTCGACGGACTCATCGCCCACCTCGAGGCGGCGGGCTGCTCTCGCGAATCCCTGCCGGAGCGACTGATCGTCCTCGACGAGCTACCGCGCTCCTCGGGGGGCAAGATCGCCAAAAAGGTGCTGCGCGACGACGCCGCGCAACGTGCCGCGGCCGACGCGTAGACGCGACCGGGCCGCTGCGATACAGCGGAGCGGCGCCGACGGCCGAGAGGGCGCCGCGCAGAACCATCAACCAAGGAGACTCCATGAGCGAAGATCGGGTCCGCCTCTCGTACGAGGGGCCGATCGCCATCATCACCAACGACAACACGGACAAGCACAATGCGTTCGACGATGCGATGGACGCGCGCCTGTTCGAGATCCTCGCCGAACTGCGGGACAACCCCGACGTCCGGGTCGCCATCTGGCGGGCCGAAGGCCGGTCCTTTTCCTCGGGCCGGGACGTCTCCCAGATCGGCCGACAGCAGCTCGAGATGAGCCACCATCAGCTCATGACGCGCGGGCACCGTGGCATCCAGCAGATCTTCGACCTCGACATCCCGATCCTGGTCGCGCACCACGGGTGGACCATCGGCGGATCCTTCCAACGCACCCTCCTCTGTGACGTCCGCATCGCCGCGGAGGGGTCCCGCTTCATGCTTCCCGAACTGACCCACGGGGTCATCGCCGACACCGGCGGCGTCGCCTGCCTCTACCAGATGTGCGGTCACGGCGTCGTGAGCGACATGGTTCTCACCGGGCGGCCGTTACAGGCCGAGGAAGCACTTCGATACGGCGTGATCTCCCGCATCGTGCCGCGCGACGAACTCGATGCCACGGTGCGCGAGATGGCCGAGAAGATCGCGGTGATCCCGCCCCTGTCGGTGAAGCTGGCGCGGCGTGTGATCCGCAGCCTGCACGAACCCCAGATCCGCACATCGATGCACGAGGAATTGCTCATGCAAACCGTGATCAACAAGTCCGAGGATTTCGCCGAGTTCAAAAATGCCAGGACCGAGGAGCGTTCCCCCGCGTTCCCCGGCGTCTGGGTGAAACCGCCCCGAGCGGGTCGGGAGGGCTGAGGCCATGGCCGGCATTCCAGACGCCCCCGCACTGGGAGCAAGCGCCCTGCAAGCGGGCACCTTCGAGGGCGCGACCGTCCTCGTCACCGGCGGCGGCACCGGTCTGGGCAAGGCGATCGCCTCGGAGTTCGCCCGCCTCGGCGCCCGCATCGCCATCGCCAGCCGCAAGGAGGAACACCTCGAGGCCGGGCGCGCGGCCATCGAGGAGATCGGTGCCGAGGTCTTCACCACCCCCTGCGACATCCGCGACCCCGAGTCGATTGCCTCGGCCTTCGACGCAATCGAGAACGCCCTCGGGCGGCCCGCCGTCCTGGTCAACAACGCGGCGGCAAACTTCCCGGTGCCGGCCGAGGAGATGAGCCCGAACGCCTGGCGCACCGTGGTCGACATCACCCTCAACGGCACCTTCTTCTGCGCGCGCGAGTTCGGCCGCCGCCACATCGACGCCGGCACCCCCGCATCGATCATCAACGTCGGCGCGTCCTACGCCTGGACCGGTGGGCCCGGCTTCGCCCACTCGGCCGCCGCCAAGGCGGGCGCAAAGAACATGGTCGAAACGCTCGCCGTCGAATGGGGCCCCTACGGAATCCAGGTCAACGGCCTGGTGCCGGGGCTCATGCCGCACGAGGACATGACGGCCGACATCCGCGGCAACCTCGACCGCACCCACGACAAGGACCCGTGCCAGCCTGCTCTCCGCGTCGGCCGGCCGCGCGAACTCGGGTGGGCCGCAACCTTCCTCGCCTCCCCCTACGGTCGCTTCATCTCCGGACACACCCTCGTCGTGGACGGCGCGAATTGGCAGCGACGCTCGCTCACCAACCCGGCCGTGGTGTCGGTGCGCGAGCAGATGGGCAAGGAGCCCTTCCGGATCGGGTGATCCCCGAGCCGGCGACCGACGCGGGGCGGGCACGCGGCGCGCCCCGCGCGGCACGCCGGGCAGCACCCGGCGGGAGCCGACGGCGCGCTACGCGTCGGCCTCTGCCGAGGCGATCTTCACGCAGAGGGCAAGGACCTCCATCGCCTTCTCGACCTCCTGCAACGGTGGCCGCGAGGGAGCGATGCGCAGGTTGGAGTCGGTGGGATCCTGCCCGTGCGGGTAGGTGGCACCCGCTGGCGTGAGAGAGACCCCCGCCTCCGCCGCGAGTGTGATCACCCGCTTCACCACCGGACGGGTGGTGTCGAGGCTCACGAAGTACCCGCCCTGCGGATTCGTCCAGGTCGCAAGTCCGGTGCCGCCCAACTCACGCTCGAGCACCGTCTGAACGGCGTCGAACTTCGGTTTCAGGATCTTCGCGTGGTCGCGCATGAGGCCCTCGAGGCCGCCGGGATAGGCCTCCAGGAATTTGACGTGGCGGTACTGCTCGACCTTGTTGGGTCCGATGAACTCGGCGCCGAGATAGCCGGTGAGCAGCGCGACGTTCTCGACGCTGGTCGCCAGAAAGCCGACGCCCGCGCCCGAGAAGGTGATCTTGGAGGTGGACCCGTAGAGGACGGGCCGGTTGGGATGGCCCGCTTCACGACACGCAGCCAGCAAGGACTTCGGGATGCGTGGCGTGTCCGTCAGGTGGTGCACGGCGTAGGCGTCGTCGGCGAAAATCGTGAAATCGGCGGCAGCCGTGCGCATCCGCGCGAGGCAGTCGACCTTTTCGTCCGAGATCGTGTCCCCGGTCGGATTGCTGTAGGTCGGGACGAAGACGAGCCCGCGGATGGACGCATCCGAGGCGGCAAGCGCCTCGACCGCGTCGAGGTCGGGGCCGTCGCTCTGCATCGGGACCGTGACCATCTCGAAGCCGAGCGCGTCGAGCAGGGTGAAGTGGCGGTCATACCCCGGCACGGTCACGATCATCTTGCGCGGACCCGCGGCCCACGGCGCGTCGCTCCCGACCAGGCCGCGCAAGAGGGCCCACTTGAGGGTATTGGACAGGATCGCGAGGCTCGAATTGTTGCCGACGATGGTCTCCTCCGCGGTCGCCCGCAGGATACCGCCGAAGAGAGCGCGGGCCTCGGCGAGGCCGGCCACGCCCCCCGGGTAGTTGCGCAACGCCACGCCGCTGGGGGTGACCACGTCCCGGGCCCCGACGCACGTGAGCAGCGGCGTCGCGAGGTCGAAGTCCTCGTCGGAGGGCTGCCCTCGTTGGATGTTCAGCGACAGGCCCAGAGCCTTCATTTCTTCGTAACGCGCGCGTAGCGAATCGAGATCGCTCACCGATGGTCCCCTTTCTCGTGGGCGACTCCCGTGCCGCCCGTCGGCGGTATAGCAATTCGTGCGGCCCGGACGCAGCGTCGCGATTCCACGACCGCAGAGCCGTCTCCCCACGGCGGGCCACCGCCCGGGTGGATCGCCGCCCGGCCGCAGGTCGCCGCACGCCTGGCGTTTACGCCTGGGCGGAAAACGCGCTAGGGGTTCGCATCGTGGCGGCCTCTCGAAACTCCGTTCTGCCCGGGTCGACCCCGGCGCAAACCGCCGCGCGTGTGGCGGGGAACGAGCGGACGTGAACGACGCCGGCATCCGGTGGGCGGTCGGCACCACCTTGCTCCTTGGACTGGTCTTCGGCGCCTACCTCGTCCTCGCGGCCTTCCTCGTGCCAGTCGCCTGGGCCGGCATCCTCTGCCTTACGACGTGGCCCGTGCATCGGCGCGTACGCCGCGGCCTCGGCGGCCGTGAGCACGCCGTCCGCGAAGCACACGTACAGCGCGACGAGCGACGCCGCGTAGAAGCCCGCGTCGCGCAGCAGCGTGCGCCACTCGAGGGAGATGC
>JAPOLW010000202.1 GCA_029976905.1 bacterium
ACGACTTCACCGCACGCTTCATCGCACTCGCCGCCGAGGTGAACCAGCAGATGCCGCAGCTGGTCGTGGAGAAGGTGACCGCGGGCTTGAATCACCACGGGCGTTCGGTCAAGGGATCCCGCGTTCTTGCGCTCGGTGTCGCGTACAAGAGGGACGTAAGCGACATGCGGGAATCGCCCGCACTGAGTGTCATCAAGCTCCTCGAGGACCGTGGCGCGCGAGTCAGCTACCACGACCCCTATGTCCCAGAATTGGTGTTGGAGTCGGGTTCGATGGCGGGTGTCCCGCTCAGCGAGGAAACCTTGCGACTGGCCGATTGCGCCGTGATCCTGACCGATCACAGCGACTTCGACATCCCGTGGATCACGTCGTGTTCTCGCCTCGTGGTCGACACCCGTAATGCAACGCGCGGTCTCGAGGATCGCTTTGGTGAGCGGATCCTCAAGCTCGGCGCACCCGACCCCTTCGCGACGGGAGTGCCGCTGGCCGAATCGGCCTGATCGGAACGGGAGTTCGAAGGGCCGTCGATGGAAGAGGACCCGCAAGAACCGGTCGGACGCGGCCGCCGTTCGGAGGTTGGGTCCGAGCCGGTCGACCCGGCGGCGGAAGAGGCGATCGAGAGGGCTGCCCCGGCGGCGTCGATCGAAGGGGCGAAGAGCGGCTCGGCGCTCGAAGAGGCTGCCGCAGCGGCGCCGGGGAGTGGGGCCGTCGAGACGGGGGCGCGGCTGGAGCCAGCCGGACCCGCGCCGCGCTCTGCGCGCATCGTGCGGGGCCGCGTGGCGGGTCTGCTCAAGGGCGGCGTCGAGGTGGAAACGCCCGAGGGGCCCGGCTTCTGCCCCAACGCTCAGATCGCGCTCGGGCGCACGAACGAGATCTCGGCGTTTCTCGGCCTTGAACTCGATTTTAGCGTCGTCGGTACCGGCGAGACCGATGGGCGCCTCCGGCTCTCCCGGCGCAAGGTTCTGGAGCGAGAGGCGCGCGACCGGGCAAACGAGCTCCGGCGACGAATCGTCCGGGGCGCCCGCCTGCCCGGGCGCGTCGTGCGGATGACTGACTTCGGTGCGTTCGTCGACCTCGGTGGGATCGAGGGCCTGGTCCACGTCTCCGAGATCTCACACGGTCGCATCGACCGCCCGGCCGACGTTCTCGACGTTGGCCAGGAAGTCGAGGTCGAGGTTCTGCGTGCCGGCCTGGCCCGCACCCAGGGCCGCAAACGGAATTCCCGGCGAGGGTCGGAGCAGGGGCGGGTCTCGCTCAGCATCAAGTCGACCCAGGAGGATCCGTGGAAGACCGCGGCGCAGCGTTTTCGACCGTGGAACGTCGTCGACGGGCGAATCCAGCGTGTCACCGAGTTTGGCGCCTTCCTGGAGTTGGCTCCGGGGATCGAGGGGTTACTGCACGTGAGCGAGTTGCCGCCGGGCGCGCTGGAGGCGCTTGGAGAAGCGGCGCAGGGACGACCCCTCATGGCGGTGCTCGTTCTCGAAGTCGATGCCGCACGACGTCGGGTGGCGTTGGCGCCGGCTCCCGGCGGTGCCGAAGTGGGCGCTCGGGTGGAACCGATATCGATGCGGGTCGGGCGCAACGTGACGGGATGGGTGGAGGAGATTCGTCCCGATGCCGTCCTCCTGCGTCTGGGGCCGGGCCAGCGGGGGGGCATCCCGAACGTCGAGATGGGCACTGGACGGGGTGCGGATCACAAGGCCGACTTTCCGCCCGGCACCGAGATCGAGGCCGAGGTTCTGCGCATCGAGTCCGGCGGTCGGCGGGCACGCCTCTCGCGCAAGCGTGCTCAGCGGCGGGCCGAGCGCGCCGAGGTCGAGCGCTACAACCGGAGTCAATCGGACGCCGGCTTCTCCACCTTCGGAGATCTTCTCGCCCGCGCCCGGGCAGACACCAAAAAATGACGAATCTGGAGCCGGGCGGCTTCAACGACAATTGACAGTCGTGTCGCCGGGGAGTACCCACCTCCCAACAATGGCCTTTTAATCGGATCCCGAGAGGTCCGGAAGGGTGGGAGATGGGCGAAGAAACCGCAGGAGACTCGCAGAGGGTCGTCCTGGATTCGGCGGGTGTGCGGCGGGCTCTCGTGCGCATCGCACACGAGATCGTCGAGCGAAACCGGGGAACGGAAGGGCTCGGGATCGTTGGTATTCGCTCCCGGGGGGACTGCCTCGCCAGGCGCCTCCAGGCCGAGCTGGCGCGACTCGAGGAGTTGGAAGTGCCCTGCGGGGCCATGGACGTCACGCTCTACCGTGACGATCTGCACCGCGGAGCCGACCATGCCCCCGTCCAGATCACCGACATCCCGTGGGAGGTCGATGGTTGCACGATCCTTCTCGTCGACGACGTCCTCTTCACCGGTCGCACGGTGCGCGCAGCGCTCGATGCCCTCATGGATTTCGGGCGGCCCCGGGCGATCCAGCTCGGCGTTCTGATCGATCGGGGGCATCGCGAACTCCCCATCCGGGCCGACTACGTCGGCAAGAATCTGCCCACTCGCCGCTCCGAGAACGTCCGCGTGTGTCTCGCCGAGTCCGAAGGGATCGACGAGGTGTCCATTCTGCCCGGCCCCGCACTCGAAAGACCGGGCGGACGCCGGGGCCAGGGTGCCGATGCACCCCCGGCCGGGAGGGTCTGAAACGATGCTGTTCGAGAGACCGCATCTGCTGGGCCTCGAAGGATTGAGTGCCGAGGAGCTGACCTTCCTCCTCGATACCGCGGAATCCTTCAAGGAGGTCTCCGAGCGGGAGATCAAGAAGGTTCCCGCGCTTCGTGGACGCACCGTGGTGAATCTCTTCTACGAGCCGAGTACGCGGACGCGGACCTCCTTCGAGATCGCGGCCAAACGACTTTCGGCCGACACCGTGAATCTCAACGTGCAGGCCTCCTCGACGAGCAAGGGAGAGACGCTCAGCGACACCGCACGCAACCTCGCGGCGATGCGGCCCGATGCAATCGTCGTGCGTCACCCATCCTCGGGGGCGCCGGACCTGCTGGCCCGGCATGTGGATTGCCCGATCATCAACGGAGGGGACGGCTCCCACGAGCATCCGACGCAGGCGCTCCTCGATCTGCTGACGATCCGGGAGCACAAGGGGCAGATCGGAGGTCTGACCGTCGCCATCGTCGGGGACCTGCTGCATAGTCGGGTCGCCCGGTCGAACCTCCACGGCCTGCGGACGCTGGGGGCCCGGGTTCGGTTCGTGGGGCCGCCGACTCTGGTTTCGCCGTTCTTTGCCGACCTGGGCGCGGAGCTCGTCCATGATCTGCACGAAGGAGTGCGGGACGCGGACGTGATCATGATGTTGCGGATCCAGCGCGAGCGCATGACTGGCCGATATTTCTCTTCTCTGGACGAGTACTCGCGCCTGTATTGCCTCTCGGCGGACGCGGTGGCGAAGGCGAAGCGCGACGTCATCATTCTTCATCCCGGACCGATGAATCGGGGTGTGGAAATCTCCAGTACCGTCGCGGACGGGCCCTACTCGGTGATCATGGACCAGGTCACCAATGGCGTCGCCGTTCGGATGGCCACGTTGTACGTTTTGGTGGGGCGTCGGCGCTCCGAGACCGGTGATTCCCTCGGTCCCGGGGCCGAAGGGGGCGACGGGTCGGCGCCGCTCCAGAGGGCAGCGACCGGTGAGTGAGCAGACACAAGAAGCGACCGTCGTCCGTGTCTTCGGCGGAACGGTCATCGATCCCGTTGCGCGCACCCAGACGCGCGCCGACGTTCTGATCGAAGACGGGCGGATCAAGGCGATCGGGGAGGGGGTCGGAGGCGGGGAGGGCGTCGAGTTCGACGCTTCGGGACTTTTGGTGATCCCCGGCGGGGTCGACATGCACGTGCATCTGCGCGAGCCCGGCTTCGAGTACAAGGAGACGATCGAGAGCGGCGCACGTGCGGCCGTGGCCGGCGGAGTCACCAGTGTCGCCTGCATGGCCAATACACGGCCGGTGAACGACACGCCGGCGGTGACCGGATATATCCTCGAACGCGCCCGGGCGGCAGGCGCGGCGCGGGTCTATCCCATTGGCGCGGTGTCGGTCGGGCTCGAGGGCAAGAATCTCGCGGAGTTCGCCGGCATGCACGAGGCCGGAATCGTCGCGGTGTCGGACGACGGACATCCGGTGGCCGACGCGGAGTTGATGCGGCGCGCGTTGGAATGTGCCCGGCTTTTCGACATGCCGGTGATCGACCACGCCGAGGACCCGTCGCTGGTCGCCGGCGGGGTGATGCACGAAGGCGCCGTATCCCTGCGGCTGGGTCTACGCGGAATTCCGGCGGAGGCCGAGGAGGTCATGGTGGCGCGCGACATCGCCCTGGCCCAACTCACGGGAGGCCGATTGCACGTGGCACACATCAGCGCGGCGGGATCGGTGCGTCGCATCCGCTCCGCGCGGGCGTCGGGTGTTCAGGTCACGGCGGAGGTGACTCCCCATCATCTGTGGCTCACCGACGAATCGGTGGGTCCCTACGACACACGCGCCAAGATGTCGCCGCCGCTGCGGACGGCAGAAGACCGGGAGGCGTTACGCGAGGGACTTCGAGACGGCACGATCGATGCCGTCGCAACGGACCATGCACCACATCATCGCGATGAGAAGGACGTCGAATTCGACTGCGCCCAGAACGGGATCGTCGGGTTGGAGACTCTCCTGCCGCTCACCCTTGCACTGGTCCGTGAGGGAGTTCTCGATTTGCCAACGGCGATCGCGAAGATTACCAGCGAGCCGGCCAGGATTCTCGGCCTGCCCGTTGGGCGATTGGAGGTCGGAGCGTTGGCGGATCTCGCCATCGTCGATCCGGAATTGAAGTGGACGGTAGACAGGATGAGCTTGACGAGCAAAAGCAAGAACACGCCCTTCGAATCCCAGACCATGACGGGACGAGCCCTGCTGACGCTGGTGGAAGGTAAAGTCGTTCACGATGCGAGACCGGCCCTGAGCGCCGTTTCGCAAAGGAGAATCGCGTGAGCGCCGCGGCCGCACCGGCCACGCTGGTCCTCTCGGACGGTACGACCTTCCGCGGGCGCTCCTTTGGCGCGATCGGAGAGGTGGCTGGCGAGGTCGTCTTCAATACGTCGATGTTTGGCTATCAGGAGATTCTGACCGACCCGTCCTACGACGGCCAACTCGTCGCGATGACGTATCCGGAGATCGGGAACGTCGGCGTCAACCCGGAGGATGTCGAGGCGGGCCGCCCTTTCGTGGGTGGCTTCATCGTGCGGGAATATTGGTCGGAGCCCTCGAACTGGCGCGCGACGCAGACCCTCGACGAGTATATGCGCGAGCACGGAATCGTGGGAATCGAGGGGATCGACACGCGGGCGCTCGTCCGACACATTCGCGACGCGGGCGCCCAACCGGCCATTCTCGTCGGAGGCGAGGCGGACGAAGCGGCACTGGCGCCCCGTGCGCGGGCGGTTCCGGACTCGAAGGGCAGAATCTCGCGGCCCGTGTGACCTGCGCGGAGCCCTACGATTGGGACGAAGGAAGCTGGGTTCTCGGCGCGGGTTACACCCGGGGGCGAAACCTCGAACGCTTCGTAGTCGCCTACGACTTTGGTCTCAAGCGCAACATTCTGCGCAACCTCGTCGACGTCGGCTGCCGCGTGCGGGTCGTCCCCGCCGGCACGCCGGCTCGCGAGGTCCTTTCGTGGAAGCCGGACGGCGTCTTCCTGTCCAACGGTCCCGGTGACCCAGCGGCCGTGGAGGATGCGCGTCGGGAGATTGCGGAATTGGTGGGTGCCGTACCCCTTTTCGGCATCTGCCTGGGCCACCAGATCCTCTCTCTGGCTCTGGGTGGACGCACCTTCAAGTTGCCGTTCGGCCACCACGGGGGAAACCACCCGGTACAGGATCTGGCGACCGGAAAGGTCGAGATTACGTCCCAGAATCATGGCTTCGCGGTCGATGCCGACTCTCTTCGAGGCGTTGGCGCGGTGAGCCATTTGAACCTCAACGACGGAACCGTCGAAGGACTGGCGCACGAACGACTGCCACTCTTCTCGGTGCAGTATCACCCCGAGGCGTCGCCCGGCCCGCGGGAATCGGCCTACCTGTTCCACAGGTTCGTCGACATGATCGACCGGGCAAAAGGCTGAGAGCATGCCGCGCCGAGATGACATCAAAAGTATTCTGCTGATCGGCTCCGGGCCCATCGTGATCGGGCAGGCCTGTGAGTTCGACTACTCGGGGGCTCAGGCCTGCAAGGCTCTGCGCAGCGAGGGCTATCGGGTGATCCTCGTGAACTCCAATCCGGCGACGATCATGACCGACCCGGAGTTCGCGGATGCGACCTATGTCGAGCCCATGAACGCGGAGATCCTCGAGAAGATCATCGAACGGGAACGCCCGGATGCCTTGCTGCCCACGATCGGGGGCCAGACCGGCTTGAACCTCGCCCTGGAAGTGGCCGAGGCGGGCATTCTCGAACGCCACGGCGTCGAGATGATCGGGGCCCGGCCCGAGGCGATCAAAAAGGCGGAGGACCGCGATCTCTTCAAGGATGCCATGGCGCGGATCGGCCTCGAGGTGCCCCGGTCTGGTTATGGCCGCACCTTGGCCGAGTGCCAGGCCGTGCAGCGCGAGCTGGGGTTCCCGGTCATCATCCGGCCCTCGCGGACGCTAGGCGGCATGGGGGGCGGCTTCGCCTCGACGCAGGAGGAATTCGACGCGTTGGCGGCCTGGGGCCTGAAGCTGCAGGCCCAGCAGAGCAAACTGATCGGCACGCCAACGCAACAGCCCCGCAGCTCCCTCAACGGTGAGATGTCCGCCCTGACGCTCGAGTGTCAGGGAACTGGCATC
>JAPOLW010000203.1 GCA_029976905.1 bacterium
GAGGCTACCGACGCCAACGCCGAGGACGAGACGCCCCGAGGAGAGGCGGTCCAGGGTGCCGTAACGCTTCGCGATCTCGAGGGGGTGGTGGTAGGGCAGCACGAGGACGTGGGTCACCAGCCGGATGCTCCTGGTACACGCGGCCAGATAACCGAGCGTTGCAAGCGGGTCGTAATACCGGACGCCGCGCACCGCGGCGGCCTCGTGCGGAATGCCGACATGCTCACTACAGGTGAGGTGGTGGAAGCCGAGCCGATCGGCTTCGCCTGCGATGCGACCGAGTTCCGCCGGGCCCGCGTCCCGCTCCCAGGCGCCGTGCCCCCGCGGGGTGAGCGTCACGACCGGCGACGTCAGGCCGAATTGCATGGGCGCGTCAGGCCGAAATGCGGCGCAACAGCTCCGCAAGGAGATCGGACTCGTGGATCCGATCCTGCGACGTCTCGTCCCGATCGCGCAGGGTCACCGTCCCGTCCTCCATCGTCTGATGGTCGATGGTGAGGGCGAAGGGCGTACCGATCTCGTCCTGCCGTCGGTACCGGCGCCCGATCGATCCCGCCTGGTCGTACTGCGCGACCATGTGCGGCCGCAGTTGGGCAAAGATTTCTTGCGCCTTTTCGGGCTGCCCGTTCTTGCGCAGGAGCGGCAGAACCGCGACCTTGACCGGCGCGAGTCGGGGGTGCAGGCGCAACACCACCCGGGTTTCCCCCTCGACTTCGTCTTCATCGTACGCATCGACCAGAAAGGCGAGCGTCGCGCGATCGGCACCCGCCGCCGGCTCGATCACGTAGGGCACGATGCGTTCGCGGGACTCCTCGTCGAAGTAGGACAGATCCTTTCCGCTGAACTCACTGTGCTTCTTCAAGTCGTAGTCGGTGCGACTCGCGATCCCTTCGAGCTCCGACCAACCAAACGGGAACTTGTACTCGACATCCGCGCAGCCGCGGGCATAGTGCGCGAGTTCGTCGGCCTCGTGCTCACGGAGACGGAGGTTCTCGGGACGGATGCCGAGGCGCACGTACCAGTCGTAGCGTTCCTTCTTCCAATACTCGTACCACTGCCCCTCTTCGCCCGGCGGAACGAAGTATTCCATCTCCATCTGCTCGAACTCGCGCGTGCGGAAGAGAAAGTTGCCGGGCGTGATCTCGTTGCGAAAGGACTTGCCCTGCTGCGCGATCCCGAAGGGAAGTTTGCGCCGCTGGGTGTCGAGGACGTTGGCAAAGTTCACGAACATTCCCTGCGCCGTTTCGGGGCGCAGAAAGACCGCATTGGCGGATTCCTCGACCGGCCCCATGAACGTCTTGAACATGAGGTTGAACTGGCGCGCTTGGGTCAGCTCGCCGTCGCACGAGGCCGCGTGGCGCTCGAGTGGTTCGGGGTGGTCGGCCCGGAAGCGACTCTTGCACTTCTTGCAGTCCACCAGGGGGTCGGTGAAACCCGCGACGTGCCCGGAGGCTTCCCAGACGCGGGGATGCATCAAGATAGAACAATCGAGGCCGACGATGTCGCCGCGCGCCCACACCATCTCGCGCCACCACGCGTCCTTCACGTTGCGTCGCAATTCGACGCCCACCGGACCGTAGTCCCAGCAGCTGTTCAGGCCGCCGTAGATCTCGCTCGACTGGAAAACCAATCCCCGCCGCTTGGCGAGATTGACGATCCTCTCCATCTTGTCGGGCTTTTGTCCCTTCGCGGCTTTGGCCATGCACGAGGCTCCTTCGGGAGTCGGAGCTACCACGCAGCACATCGACAGGCCAGCAAGCTAGGTCGTCGACGTGAGCCGACCATCGAGAAGTGCCGCCGCCTGGTCGTCGCCGAAGGGCGCCATCACACCGGCAGCCGCGGCGGCGGCACGAAGGTCCCCGGCCGCCATCGTCTCCGGAAGCAGGAAGAGGATCGGGACGTCGCACGTCTGCGGTGCGGCTCGCAATTGACAGGCAAACGCCAGGCCCTGTCCATCGGGGAGACAGAGGTCGATCAGCACGACGTCCGGAGAGTGCACGATCTCGAGCAGATCGGTCGCCTGGCGAGCGTCGCAGGCCACCGAGCCGGCGCAACCGCTCGCGGCCAACGCTTCCCGGAGCCCGGCGATCTCGCGCAATTCGGCGCTGACGATCAGGACCCCGCCCGCGCGCCCCGCCGCACGGGCGTGGATCCGCGCGAGGGTCGTCTCGGCATCGAAGGGGCGATGCACCCACCCAAGGGCGCCCAGTCCGAATCCCAGTCCCGTCGGTCGATCCAACCCGTAGACCACGCTCTCGACGCCGTCGTCCCGGGCGAGATCGACCGCGCGCGCGACCGAGACATCGAGCAGATTGACGAGGAGAAGATTGCGCCGCCCGCGCGGCGGCTCCCCGACCCCCGCCCAGTAGGCGCCCCCGACCCGCGCCGCGCGCGCGCCGGCCCATCCCTCGCAGGCGGGATCCGCCTCGAGTTGCCAGATCGCCAGGCCCGGCACCTCCGGGCGGCCCGGGCTCGCGTCTTCCCCGGGCGCCGGGACTCCGACCCGCGCGAGGGAACGATCGGCGGGCTCTTGCGAAGGAGGACCTTTCGTTTCCTTCGCATCCCGCGGCACGAGATCGCCGCCCCGGGCGCTGGCATCGAGGGCCCCCACCTCGCCGCACGCGGCTGCATCGTGGTCGGCGATCTCGACTCCCCGCCCGACGCCCTCCGACCCGCCGAGATCCCCACCCTCGGCCAGGGCCGCCGCCGCGAGAGCGGCAATCTCGCCGAGGGCCTGGCCGTCCTCGTCGAGCGGCGGGAGCATCGCCATCGGGACGGAGTCGGTCTGCGCGCGCGCAAGGCGTTCGATCAGAACCCGACGTTCCTCTTCGAGCGCTCCGATCCGCTCGACGTATTCCTCCCGTTCACGAATCCGCCCCACCCGATCCGCTTCGAGTTCCTCGAGGCGTTCGATCCCGGCGCCTGCGGCCACGCGATCCGCCTCCAGTTCCGCCACCCGGGCGCGCAGCGTCTCGATCTCCGCGCGACGCGCCGCGTGCGCAGTCGACTCCTCGATCTCCCGGGACCGGGAGATCTCCCGCGCTTCGGCGAGTTGGCGGCGCAGCTCCTCGATCTCGATCGGAGGATCATCCGCTTCCAGGGACCCGAGCGCCTGCCCAGTACCGATCGTGAGGCTGCGCCCTGGATGCAACAGCAAGGTCAACAGCCGAAACGCAGGCGCAAGCGATTGCATGACGGCGGCCGGGAGGGGCGTCCCACTGGCGAGAAGGAGAAGGACACCGACACCCGTTTGACCATCCCGAAGGGGAACGACGGCGAGCCCCGACCAGTCAGCCCGGATCTCCCGCAACGCCGCCAGGATCGGTTCGCTCGTCCCGGGACCGAGGAGGTAGACGCGGCGCTCCCCGATCGCGCGACATGAAAGCTGCGCCGCGCCTCTCCTGTCGGTCGAGACGAGCAGAGCCAGTTCGTCGGAAGCGAGTCCGACGCCCGCCACGACCGACGTTCCCGAAGGATCGACGAGCACGGAACCCGGCTGCGAAAGTCCACGGCTAACCGCAACCAGCAACCGCGACGCCAGACCCACCCGGTCCTCACCCGCAGCCTGTGCGCCACGATCGGCTACCATCAATTCCCGCACCAGTCGCGTCGAATCGAAGCGACTCGAGCGTCCGGGGGCCCGCCCACCCGGGGACGGCCCCTCTCTCGTTCCGGTCGGTGCGCTCATCGATCCTCCACCCCACACGGCCCCGGCGCCCCTACTCCCCGCGCGCGCGTTTCTGCTGGCCCCATCGGCGACCGGCGCGACGGACTTGATGGTCGAAGCAGCTCCGTGCCGTTCAAGTCGATCATGGAATCCGTCGAACCGTGAAGAGGGCGCATCTCGCGCCGTTGGGGTGGTTCATGGGGGGAGTCGAGACTCGCACGAAGGGCGCAGCCGTGCAGCGGGTCCTCGTCGTCGAGTCGAACGAGTGTTCGATCTGCATCGCGCTCGATGTGGTCGAAGGCGTGCATCCGCTTCACACCGCGCCGGACGATCTCGACCGGAGCGTGACCTGGGCGAAGATCGTCGGGAATCCCGAGCACGACGCCGCCATGGATTCCGAGGGATGGATCGTCGTCGTTCGCCACGGAAGGAGCCGCGTCGGACTACGTGTCGATCGATGTGTCGGCATCCGCGGAATCTCGCTCCTCGCCCGGCCACCGGTACCGACCCGTCTCCTCGAGCCCGGCGGCGAGCCCGTCTGTCATCTCCTCGAGATCGACGAACGCATCCATTTCCTACTCGATCCACGAGCACTTCGGTCGCGGCGCGACGTCGAGGCAAACGCAGCAGCCGCCGCCGCCAACGGCGAAGAGCCCCGTGGCGCCTCCGCACCCGTCCGCGGCACAGACCACGACGCTGGCACGGACTGCGACGCTGCGGCCGCGAACCCAAATGGCCAGGCGACCGATGGCGCCTCCGCGCCCACCCACCCCGCGAGGACGGCATGAATCCAACGCGCCTGCTCGTCGTCGATGATTCCAGAACGATCCGACGCGCTCTCGAGTTCATCCTCGCCCCCCGCGGATTCGATCTCGCATTCGCTGTCGATGGCCGCGAAGCCCTCGAGCAGGCGACCGAGTTCCAGCCCGATCTCGTCCTGCTCGATTACGTGCTTCCCGACATGCGCGGACCGGACGTCTGCGCGGCCCTGGCCGCGATGCCAGGCACGGCACAGACCCCGGTGATCCTCGTTTCGGCGAAGGGCGCCTCGATCCGCCAGGCCTATCAGGACGCTCGCAACGTCGTGAGCTACGTGACCAAACCCTTCAAGCCCGAGGTCGTTCTCTCGGTCGTCGAAAACGCTCTGGCTCGCGAGCGGCCTGGCCCGATGGAGACGACACCACAAGCGGCGCTGGACGACGCGGGGATCACGACCGCAGCCGCCCACGGCCCCGGAGGGCGCCCACCGACCCTGGACGGGATCTTCTCGACGTTGCTCGAACAGCTCGAGGACGCGGCCGCCACCGAGGCCGCCCCGTGCAACCAGGACTCCAACAGATGGGCGCGCGTGAACGTACCGCTGCGACGCGCTTCGGAAACCCTCCAGGGAATCGGCCAAGACGACCCGAGGGGTGATGTTCCCCCCGTCCATCTGGGACGCGACGGGGCTCTCATCGACGTCGCCGCGGCGCTTCTCGAGTCACATCGACTCCTGTGCACGGCCGCGCTCGCACTCGCCGACACCCTGCCCTCCGGGCCCGGGGAAGCGCCGACGGCGCTCGTGGCCGTGGCGCGGGACGACGTTCGCTCCGAGAGTCTCGCTCCCGTCGCCGGGGAAACCGGCACTTTCTGGATCGACCGCGACTTCCATCTTCTTCCCTGGATCGTCCGACTGGTGCGGCCCCAGCTGCTCGTCTGCCTCGCCGGCTCCGACCGCGCCCTCGAAGCCGCCGCGGCGGCCGTGCCCTGCGACGGCCTGCGACCGATCGTGCACGGGGCACCCGCCGCCCCCCTCGACGAAGCCTGGAAGAGCTTCGAGCGCATCGAGGACCTCGACGAGATCGGCGCCGTCCTGCGGGCCCCGACGACGTCGACGGACGAGAGCACCCTCGACGAATGGGAGGTGGTTGCCCTGTGAGCACTCCGACGCCGACCCGGACCGACTTCTGCATCTTCGTTCGCGGGGACCGCAGATTCGCTGTTTCGACGCAGGTCGCACGCGAAGTGGTCGAGATGCGGACTCCCACCCCTCTTCCTTGTTCGCCGCCGGAACTACTCGGCGGGCTCAACCTGCGAGGCGAGGTCGTGGCGCTGCTCTCGCTGGACACGTTCCTCGATCTGCCGCCGCGCCCGCTCGCACGCGAGGATACGCTGCTGGTCCTCGAACGGGGAACTCTACGCTTTGCCGCCGCCGTGGATCACGTGGTTCGCGTCGCGCAGTTCAGCCCAACCGACATACGGCCCCAGGACCGGACGGCCCGACCCTGCGATGGACTCTTCCACGGCTCCCTGGACACGGACGGCGAGCGGATCGCGGTTCTCGACGCAGAGGCGCTGGTCGCCGAGGTCGCTCGGCGTATTGCCGACGGGTTCCGACGTCTGCCGCTCTCGGCCGGACCGATCTCTCTCGCCAGCACGACTTCGGGAAGGATACGACCCTCATGACGACTGCATCGAGTTCCATCCGATCCGCAGCGCCGCGGCCCGGGATTGCCAACGCGGCCCGAACCGGCGCGGAGCCGGGACGCGCCGGGGCTCTCCGGCTCGCGCTCGCCGTTGCAGCACTCACCGCCCTCGCGGGCGCCGCCGTCTGGTTTGGGACATGTTGGTTCGTCGAACGCGACGCCCTCGCCCATCTCGACGGCCTGAGCGATCTCGCACGACGCGACCTCGAAGAACTCGTGGATACGAGGAGGGCGCAGACGCAATCGCTGGCCACGGATCCGCGAATCGTGGAGGCCGTGTCGTCGTTCGAGGCGGGCGTACGTGCCACGGCGCGCGAACTCGCCGGACGCCCGCCAGCCGCCCTCGAAAACTACGCGAAGCGGTTGTCGGCCCATTACCGGGACGAGGTGCTGCCACGCGCGCGCGCCGCGGGTCGATCGGCAGACCTGGAAGGGCTGGACCCGCTGGAGAACGCACCGGAGTTCGTGTCGTCGACCGTCGTTTTGCAGAGCATCTATCTCGCCGGTGAAGGCCGTGCCCCAGGAACCCCGGCCCTCGCCTACCACGAGGCCCACGATCGCCTCCACGGCGCGCTCGCAGATCGGGTCGACCGCGACGGCTGGGCCAATCTCCACCTGGTCGACCAGGAGGCGGGCACCATCGTG
>JAPOLW010000204.1 GCA_029976905.1 bacterium
CTTTCAACGAATAGTGCCCTCGGAAAAACTGATCGATGTTGCGATGGAACTCGCCCAAGGAATCCTTGCAGGAGGCCCACAAACGATCATCGACACCAAAGAACTTATGCATCGCGCGTTTGATGCAAACAAGCCCAAGGGACATGCGGATCACACATCGATCCAAGATCATCTCAAGGCTCGTAACAGTCCTGAGGCACAAGAAGGGTTACGCGCCTTTCTCGAAAAACGCGATCCCGTCTTCGAGGGACGCTAGCCGTCGCGGCGCCGCTCTGGCGGTAGGCGAAACCGGCTGCGGGATCCACTCGGGCCCGCTGGGCGCTTGCGCAATCCCGGGCTCCTAGAAGCTCCAGGATAATTCAGCCCCAAACGTGCGCGGCGGCGCGAACGCGCGCGTCAGCAGTCCGAGGGTCGAGATCGTGGGGGTGACGTAGCTGAAGTACTCCACGTTCAGGAGATTCTTGCTCCAGAGAGCGACCTGGGCCCGGTCATCCCAGAAATCGTAGGACAAGCGGGCATTGAGAAGGTTGTAGCCGGGCTGCGTTCCCTGCGGCACCTCCGGTCCAATCCACTGGACGCTGCTCTGGTAGGCCCACTCGAGGCGTGGTGTGAGCCATCCCGCCATGGCGCTGCCCGCAAGGCCGGGCAGCGGCAACGAGTACTGCGCGGAGAGGAAGGTCGTGAGACGCGGGGTGAAGAGGAATCGATCCCCGCTTCGGCCGATCTCGGTGCCGTCCAGGTCACTCAGCGCGTCCGGAAAGGAGTCGTAGATCGCGTAGACGTAGCCGACGTTGCCGGTGATGAGGAGACCGTCGATCGGACGGGCCTGGGTTTCGATCTCGAAGCCCTTGGTGGTTCCGCGAGCGGCGTTGACGGTCAGGCGTGCGATGGTCCGGTTCCCGTCGGGACCGATTCCGGTATCGCGAATCTGGGAGACCTGGATGTCGTCGTACTTCCCCAAGAAGAGAGACGTATTGAAGGTCAGGCGCTCCTCGAGGGCAATCAGCTTCCACCCCACCTCGAAGCTCGCGAGGGTTTCGGGGTCGTAGTCGAACGCCACGCCGGTGACCCCCGGCGAGCCTCCGGTGGCCACGCCATTGAAACCGCCGCCCTTGAAGCCCTCGGAGTAGGTGAAATAGCCCATGGCGTGGTCGAGCAGATCGGGAAGCAGATCGTCGGGAACGGTCGCGGCGATGCTCGCCATGGGCGTCCACTTCTGAAAGACCTTGTCTCCGGCCTCGTTTCCGTTGGAGGCGCCGGTCCGCGGGTCGATGGCGGAATAGGTGAGCCCCTTTTTGTCTTGGGTGTAGCGAATGCCTGCCGTGAGACTCAGCCAATCCAGGAGATCGTAGGTCGCCTGGCCGTAGAGTGCCCACGTCCAGTTGTCGATCGTGACGCGCGCCTCGGAGAGAGAGTCGAGAGCGAGGGGATTGCCCTGGCCGGGTGGCAAGACGAGAGTGGTCTGGGTCTGGTCGGCCGTCTCCCAGAATCCGAAGGCGCCGGCGACGTAGTTCAGTCGGTTCTCCAGAGTCGAGCCGTTGAGCTGCCCCTCCTGCATGATCTGGCGCTGCTGCGTCCCATTGCCGTCGAGGATCGATCCCCCGACATCGGACACCTGCACGATCTGGAAGCGGGTGCCATCGACGTCGAATCGGGTACGGGGACGCTGCTCCCGCCACGACGTGAGGGACTTGACCGAGACGTCACCCAGCCACGGGAGGTCGCCCACGTCCCACGAAGCCACCATCCAGGTTCCGTAGCTCTCGAGGTCCGTGATTCCCGCGACGTTTGCCGCCGTCTCGAAAGGACCGGTCTGTTCACATTCTTCGTACGCTCCCGGTGGCATGAAGATCGAGAGCGGAGCGTTGGGGTTGGCGACACGACATTGTTGCGCGATGCCCTGGTTGTGATCGCGACTCCAGGTACCGGTGAGATCGAGGGTCACATCCTCGTGGGGCAGGAAGCGAAGGGCGCCGAGGAAGGCCAGTGCGTTCCGCCCGTTGAGGGGCTCGTTTCGGGTCGTATTGAAGGTGTAGCCCGGGGTATTGATCGACGAGAACGAGAACCGGGTGCGAAGGAGATCCTCGACGATCGGCACGTTGAGCGTGAACCGCGTGTCGACCCGGTCGAAGTTACCCGGACGCACCAGAACGAAGCCCTCGAGTTCGTCGTGGGGCTTCACGGTCGTGATGTTGATGGCTCCACCCACGGTATTTTTCCCGAAGAGGGTCCCCTGCGGCCCACGGAGCACTTCGATCTGCTGCACGTCGACGACGTCGATGAGGGTTCCCTGGGCCCGCGAGAGGTAGACTCCGTCGACGTAGACGCCGACCCCCGGATCGAAAGCGAGTTCGATGGTCGAGGTGCCGACGCCGCGGATCCGAATGTTGGTCTGGGCGCCGGTGTTGTCGCGCTGGAACGTGACGTTCGGAACGAGCGTCTGGATGTCATCGAGGCGGGTCACGCCGGCTTCGCGCAAGACCGTCTCCGAGAGTGCGGTCACCGAGATCGGCGTGTCCTCCAGCAATTCTTCCCGTCGTCGCGCCTGCACGACGATCTCTTCGACCGCGCGAGCCTCGTAGCGCGAGACACCACGTGCCACGCCCGTGCGCTCGAAGCGGTCTGCCTGCGCCGCCCCCCCTATCGAGTTCGTCCGCTTCCCCTCCCGTGACGCCGCCGGATTCGATCGATTCGACGTAACCCGATGGGGCCTCGGGAGGCTGGGCCTATCCCGGCCCGGTGAGGGAGGGAAGAGCGGCCAGGGCGGAGCACACCACACGCAGCTTCGGGAGCCTGGATCGAGTCATCCGACGATCTATACAGGCCCCCTGGAACGGCAACGGGGCCTCTTATCGGCATCCCCAGGTCAAAATCAAGGGCCGAACGTGCCTCCAGCCGGGACGTCCGCAGCGACCCCGGGGCGCGACGCACTCACTCCTGGACGCGGGACCGCTCGATCATGCCATGGGTGCGAACGCCATCCCAGGTGTACACGGCGCCGCCCTGGTGGAGATGAAACTCCATGGGGGCTCCGTCGTTCTTGCCCATGACCTTGAAGGTCGTGAGTCGGGTTCGGCCTTCGACCCGGATCGTGCCCAACTCCGACTCGAGTTCAAACGACACGTCGTCGTCTTCGGGCAGGAGGTCGGTGAGCCATGGAATCCGCGTCGCGCGTGCCGCGTACATCGTACCGTCCTGGTAGACGTATCCCGTGTTGAAGGGGGCGGAGCCGTCCTCCGCCGGCGGGTAGGTGATGAAGCCGAATGCGCGGCCATCGGGAAACAAAGCGGCCTGCCAACAATGCCCCCGGAAGTTGGTCAGCGGCCGCACGCTCTGGCGCTTGATGCGCGAACCGATCGCCGCGAACTCCCTGGTCCCGCCGTCGATCTCGAGTCGCCCCTTGCCGCGAAACATGTGCTCGAGACGCCAACCGAAGCCCATGCTCTGGGCCTCGGCCCGTTCCTCGTCGCTCATGCGGGCGACACGCTCGGGCGAATGATCGTGCACCCACGCGGGCGTCACCATCTCCATGTCGAGCTCGAGGCGGAGGGGGATCTGTCGACTGGCATCGATCGTGCCGGCAATCTGCTCTTGCACCGTTCCATCGGCGCCAGAGCCATCGAACGTCATCTGCCAACGCCGAAATGGCTCGATACAGCGAAACGTGAGAGGTCCGGCGCCGAAGACCGTGGCCCGTCCATCGGCGCCCAGTGGAGACGGGCCGGAACCGCGACCTCCAGCATCCACGATCCGCCCCTCCCCCAGAGCCACGTTGGCCTGGTAGGCGCGATCCTCCCACGATTTTGCTTCTCCCTCGATGCCGATCCGCGGAATCCCAAGGGCTCCGTTTTCGTCGAAGATCCACAGCGATGTGCTCTCGCGCATCTCGGGGTCGTCGGGTCTGGTCTCGAAGAAAAGGTCGTGCTCGGGGGTGAGGCCGTTGGTCATCTGCTTCAGCGACAGCATTTTCTCTTTCCTCAGCCGTTTCGGGCAGACGTCCAGGTGTCCATCCGGTCGAGGTAACCGGCAAAGCGCGGCCGGACCTGCGCCAGATCGAGTCCGAACGTGGTCGGGTCGGGGTGCACGTTCGGCGCCCGCTCGGTCGCGTTTTCCCCCCACCATTTCGTCATGCCGCTCTCGAAGGCGTCGCTCACCTCTTCGCCCAGCCAGCCATAGAGGGCCCGGACCTCCCCGATGGGATCCTCCTGCATGGCGCGAAAATCCATGTCGTAGAAGCGATGCGCGTTGCCGCGCTCACGAAAGGCGATGGCGCGCTCCATCGCCACCGACCAATGCTCTACGTTCAGCGCCCCGAGAGCGTGTCGGTCGATGTCGGTACTGAAGATCGCGGCGACCACGGAGTAGAGATCGGCCACCGAAACGATCACCTCCGAGGGGTCACGGTGCGTCATCACGAAGCGGGCATCGGGGAAGGCCGTGTCGAGGGCATCCAGGAAGGCGAGATGACTGGGGCATTTGAGTCGCCATGGCCGGGCAGGTGATCCCCACTGAAGAAGTTTGAGCGCGCGCCGCTCATAGAGGTAGGTCGAAGTGAGGTCCGCTTCGTAGAGAAGCCACTTCGAGTACGAAGGCATGTGCGCGTAGGCCTGGAAGTACTGGCTCTTGAAGTCGAGGCCCATGAGCTCCTGGCACTCGTAGGGGCCGGTGGCCGTGCTCGGAACCAGTGCCGCCATGCGCGGCGCGAGCTCGGCCATCATCGCGATCTCGGCCTCGGCGGCGGCAATGCGAGGATCGGTTCCCTCGATCGTGGACGGCGGAGGGCAATGGGTATTGCCCTCGAAGCGGCGGAGCGAGCGGGTCTTGGGGTCTTCGGCGAGCAGGAAGGCGAGAGCCGTCGATCCGGTGCGCGGCAGGCCCAGACCGATCAGGGGACGCTCGATCGGCTCCTCCTCGATCTCCGGGAAGCGCCGATACCAGTCTT
Source organism: bacterium (assembly GCA_029976905.1). Taxonomy (GTDB): domain Bacteria; phylum Desulfobacterota; class Binatia; order UBA12015; family UBA12015; genus VGTG01. Next base: position 4,943 of record JAPOLW010000204.1, read on the forward strand.
CGATTTCGAGCCTCTGCACGAGGCGACCAACGATCAATTCCCCCATCGCGACCCGCCCGACCTCGGTGAGCGACGCCTCTTCGTTCAAGGACTGGACCAACCTCCCGAGCCCGTCGCGAAACGAATCGCTTCCGAAATCGGTAAAGCCGGTCTTCCGCTCGGCCTGGCCGAGCAGGTCATCGACGACGAACACGACCCGCACCATCACCCGCAGCTCCCTCCGCGTCAATGTCGACGACCCCGCCCCCCCCGGGAAGCGCGCGCCCTGCCGTGGGACGTGCGGGGCACTCTCTACCCGGCCTCCTCCCCTGCCCGGGCCATGTCGTCGCGCAGCGTACGCGCCGCGAGGAGCGAGTGGATCGCGCCCCAGACGTTCAGGAGTGAAATCACCAGGAGCGAAACGCGGATCGCCTCGTCACCCAGACGCGGCGCGAGAGCGTCGTTCAGGATGCCGACGATCGTCGGCCCCAGGCCGAGCCCGATCAGATTGAGGGAGAACAGAAGTACCGCCGATGCCGTCGCGCGCAGGCGCAGGGGGGCCAGCGCCTGCACCAGAGCATAGGTGGGAGCCGCGAAGGCCGCGCCGAAAAAGACCCACGCCACGTAGAAGGGCAGCCCAAAGGCGAAGCTCGACGAGAGGGCAGTCACCGCAAAGAAGGGGACGCTCGCCACGCTTCCGATCGCCGGGATCCAGAGCAGCCAGCGCGCGTCGCGCGCAAACAAGCGATCGCACAAAAGGCCGGTGACATACGTCCCGATCGCGCCGGCCACGCCGATCACCAGTCCCAGGGTGAGGCCGATCTCGGCATAGCTCCCACCGAATACCCGCACCACGAAGGTGGGCATCCACGCAATCGAGCCGTAGTTCGGCATCGCGTAGAGACCCGCGGCAAACGCCATGTGACGGTAGGAAGCGATGCCGGCAAGCCACCGCAGACCCTCCCGAAGCCCCGGGGCCTCTGCCGTTGCGGCGCGGCCCTCCGAGAGACCCCGCGGTGGCTCACGGATCAGCGCCGCAACCACGGCGGCCACCAGGAGACCGGGTAATCCGACGACCGCGAAGGCCACCCGCCAGCCAAAGGTCTGCTGCAGCCAACCCCCGAGGACGAGGCCGAAGAGAATCCCGCCGTTGGCGCCCGTGTTGTAGATCGCGATCGCACGCGTCCGGCGCTCGGGAGGGAAGTAGTCGGCGATCAGCGAGTGGGCCGCAGGCGTCGCCGATGCCTCTCCCACGCCGACGGCGATTCGTGCGACGGCGAGTTGGGCGAAGTTGCGCACGAGCCCCGACGCGGCCGTGGCGAGGCTCCAAAAGGCGACTCCGGCGGCCATCACGACGCGTCGGGAACTGCGGTCGGCGAGCCGGGCGATGGGAATCCCGGCGAAGGTATAGAAGACCGCGAAGGCGAAGCCCGTCAGCACGCCCATCGCGGTGTCGCTCACGCCGAGGTCCTGGCGGATGGGCTCCAGCAGGATCGAGAGGATGTTGCGATCGATGAAGTTGAAGACGTAGACGACCCAGAGAACCGCGAGAACGCGGTTGCCCGCGGCGGTCTGCGAAGGAGCGCTGGTCTCGGCGGTGGACACGGCAGCAACCGGGGCCAGGCCGCGGGGGCCTATTTGGGTTGGAAACGTTGTCCGGCGTCGAGCCGGATCGTCGAGCCGTTGAGCATCGGATTTTCGATGATCGCGCGAGCGAGGCGGGCGTACTCCTGGGGCTTGCCCATGCGCTTGGGAAAGGCCGCTCCGGCCGTGAGCCCACTGGCGAACTCCTCGGGAATCATCGAGGTGATGCCGGTGAGAAAGAGACTCGGCG
>JAPOLW010000205.1 GCA_029976905.1 bacterium
CCGCCTCCCTCTCCACCACCTCCAAGTCCCCCTCCACCATCCCCTCCTCCATCTCCACCACCCTCTCCTCCACCTTCTCCACCACCAGCGCCACCTCCTCCATCTCCCCCGCCACCTTCTCCGCCGCCGCCCTCTCCGCCGCCTCCTTCGCCTCCTCCACCGCCGCCAGCGCGTCCCTGAGCGCGCTCGCCACGGACTCCGCCTGCTCCCCGGCCAAGCGCGCGGCGGCCCGGGCCAAGTTCGAGCCACTATTCGAGAAGGATGCCGAGTTGAGGGCTCTCGCCGACGGCTACGCGAAATACATCGCGAGCCGGACATAGGGGCGACCGGGCGGAGGCGAGACCTCGGGAACGGGACCGGAGGGGCGACCGGGCGCCGTCGGGATCCCGCCTAGCCGGGTCCCGGTGCGCATCGCCGCACCTTCGACCCCGTGAGGCATTGCGGGGGACGGATCGGACGGCCCGGAGGTACGGTGGGGATTCCGGCGTCGCTCGCGATCTCGAAGAGGCGGACTTTCGGGATCGAGCCGAGATGGGTCATCCGTGGATCGCGCCCGGCCCATCGTTGATTTTTGCGCCGGTAGGTGACGAAATAACGGGGCGCGTACGTCGCCAGGAAATCGGCGCCCAGGCGTTCGTCGCGGAAGTCGGCGGGGACCCGAACCGTGGGGTTCCCGCAGGCCCAATGCACCGTCCACGGCTCATCGGTCATGACGAGAGCACCTGGTTGCAGCGCATCGCAGAGGGGCGAAATCCGGTGCCCCCACGAAGGCGGGGGGCGCAGCGTAGGGCGGGACGCCGGGACTGTGCCGATCTGGAGGAGAGCCCCCAGGCAGAGGAGGGCCCATCCCGCACTCCCTGTGCGCGTTTGCGTCCGCCTCGGCATTCCTGCCTCGAGCCGTTGGAGGCGTTTTTCGAACCACCCCATTCCGACGAGGACGGAGAGGCTGGCCGGGGGAAAGAGGTAGCGTCCATCGTCGAAGGCCGGATAGGTGAGCACCACGATCGTGAAGAGTCCAAGGGCGGTGAGCAGGGCGACGCGTTCTTCAATCGTCCCCTTTCGGGGGGAGCACGCGATCGAGAGTACTCCGAGGAGGAAGAACCACCCGGCGAACCACAGCCTGGTCTGGAGGAAGAGTGCCCCGAAGGACGCGACGGCATGCTGGGCGCATGTCCGCGCGATGGCGTCGATGTTCTCGAGGATGAAGGGGAGCGTGCCGGTGTACTGGGTCCCCCAGGAGAAGGCTCGCGTCGCCGGGAAGTTCTGGAAGGCCGAACGGTATCCGAAATACGGTGGCAGCCCCGTCGCGTGCGTGATCAGCCAGGAGACGGTCGGAAACCCGACGAGGAGCGCGACGGCGTAGACGAGCAGAGGCGAGCGGAGGATCGACCGTCGCGGTTGGACGTCCCAGCCCGCGGCGACGACGACGGCGAGTGCAATCGGCGCGAGGTTGGGTCGCGTGAGCCAGGCCACGATCGTTGCCAGGGCACACAAGAGGGCGCCCCGCGCCGAGCGTGTCACGCCGGGAGAGGTGCCGATCACCAGAAGGAGGGCGCCGACAGCGCTGATCTCGGTCAAGAGGGTCTTGTTGAACCCGCTCCATTGATCCGACGTGGTGATGAGCAGCGTCGCCGTGGCCGCCAGGCCCGGGCGTAGGAAGCGGCAGCAGATTGCGTACATCCCGAGCGCGACGAGGGTGGACAGCACGATATGGGCGCCCATCAGGTCGGCGAGGTCGGCGCCAAGCGCCAGGCCGGCCGCGAGGAAAAGAGGAAGGGCGGGGGCGCGCGAGGCAGGGCCGGGCAGCGGCGGAGGGGACGGCCAGCCGAAGTACCATTGGATGGGATTGACGAAGCCGTGCCCGTCGGCGAAAGCGTTCGCGATCGAAATGTGTTCGACCGCGTCTGGGCCCACGAAGATCGCGTGCGAATCGAACTGCACGAACGTCGCGATCAATGGAAGGAGGACGACCAGCCCCGCCCCGAAGAGGCGGGAGCTGCGGTCAGACACCCAGCTCCTCCGCGCTCTCTCGTCGTCTTGGAATCAGGAACATGCGGAACACGAAGGCGAGGAAGAAGCTCTGCGCTCCGACGGCAATGAGCGTCGCCCCGATGACCACGGGGTGAAGCGTTTCCGTGGGGTCCAATGCGCCGAAGTCGGCCATGATCCAACGCCAGACGACGGTGAGGACCAGGGCGGCCCCGGCGATCGCCAGCACGGCGGCGCCGATGAGTCCGCGTTCGAGGGTGAAGCCGCGTGCCGGACGTGCCATCACCGAGGATGGAGGCCCCAACTCTTCCGCCAGAGCATAGAGTCGCGCTGCCACGGCGGCGATCACCGCCTGGGAGCCGACCAGCACGAGAAGGCTTCCGACGACCAACGTGTGGTAGCGAACCCGGTCCTCTCCAAGAGCAGTCAGGAGCCAGAGTCCCAGTCCGACCCCCGTGAGGACGAGGCCCGGGAAGAGCAGGGTGTAGCGCGGTGAGAGCGTGAGCAGGAATCGCAAATGACGCCAGCCATCCCGCCAGGTACGCAGATGGGGAGGGCGGGAGCGCCCGTCGGGGCGGAGCGTTGCCGGTACCTCCGAAATACGGAGGCCTAGAACGGAGGCCTTGACGACCATCTCGCTCGCAAACTCCATTCCGGTGGTCCGAAGGTGCAATCGGTCATAGGCGCTGCGGCGCAAAGCCCGGATGCCGCAGTGGAAATCGGATACGGAAGTTCGGAACAGCCAGCGCCCCAGGGCACTTAGAACCGGGTTGCCGAGCCAGCGATGAAGCGGCGGCATGGCGCCGGGCTGGATTTCTCCCTTGAACCGGGAGCCCATGACCAGGTCGTATCCTTCGCGCATCTTCTCGACGAAGCGATGGGCCTCCTCGAAATCGTAGGAAAGGTCGGCGTCCCCCATGACCACGATCTCGCCTCGCGCGGCCTGGAAGCCCGACATGAGTGCGGCTCCATAGCCCCGCTCGGCGACGTGAATTACACGCGCGCCGCACCGTTCGGCGATTTCCTGGGAGCCGTCGTCGCTGCCGTTGTCGGCAACGATGATCTCGCCTCGATAACCATGCTCCTCGAGGCATTTCCGGGCAGCACGGATGCAGCCCTCGAGAGTCTCGGCCTCGTTGAGGCAGGGAAGCACGAAGCTCAGTTCGAGCCCGGGCCCGCCGGTATCGGAGTGAGCATTCATCGCAATCGCATCGTCCTTTGCGTTCCCGGCCCGTTCAGGGTGCACTGGCAGCTTCGAGGCGGTATGGGAGATTCGAACCGGCGGGAGAAGCGGCCGATCTCGACGCCATTGGACGAGTATATCGCAATGCAGCCTCTGACGCATCAGGGTTCCGGCACGATCGGTCGGAAGGACGATCCCGCGATCGTTTCGGTCGTGATCGTCAATTGGAATGGAGGCGAGGCGGTTCTCGAGTGCTTGCGGCACGTCCTCGCCCAGACGAGGCCGCCCGACGAGATCATCGTCGTCGACAATGCGTCTACGGACGGCTCCCTCGAAGCCATCGCGCGGGAGTTCCCCGGAGTGCAGGTGGTCGAGAATGAGAGCAACCTCGGCTATGGAGGCGGCGTCAACCGTGGGGTCGCCCTGGCGACCGGCAAGTGGGTTGCTTTGCTCAACAACGACGCCATGGCCGACGCTCGATGGCTCGAAGAGATGCTTGCGGTCGCCCAGCCGAGCCGATTCGGCATGGTGGCGTGCAAGATCTATCTCGACCGTGAGGCCGACGTCCTCGACAAGGTCGGCCACGTCATTGCCGTCGACGGGCAGAACTTCGGACGCGGGCATGGGTTGGAGGACGACGGACGGTACGAGGCACTCGAGGAGGTCGCCTGGCCCGACGGATGCGCGGGCCTGTGGCTCCGCGAGGAGTTCGAGCGCCTGGGTGGGATCGACGAGGAGTTCTTCGCGTACGCCGACGACGCAGACCTCGGTATCCGGTTTCGCCTGGCCGGATGGCGAAGCGGACTGGCGCCGCGCGCCATCGTCGAGCATCGACATTCGCAATCGCTAGGGGCGTACTCGCCCGAAAAACTCTTCCTCGTCGAGCGCAACCGGATCTGGCTCGTGATGAAGTATTTCCCGTGGCCGCTCGTACTCCTGAACCCGGCGGTCTGGGCATGGCGGGCCTTCTTGACCCGGCTCGGAAGTCGCGGAGATGCGGGGCCGTGGGCGCGGGTGTCCCACGAGGATCGAGCGAATGCGACGCGGGCGATCCTGCGGGCACAGATTGCCGGTTGGCGCGGGCTGGGTTCGCAGTTGCGCAAGCGTGCCCGCCTCGCAAAGCTCTGTGGGCCTGCCTGGCGTCGTCGGATGCGGGCCCTCTTGAAAGCCGAGCACGTTTCGCTCGCCGATCTGGCGCGCGGTCGCGTCCGCTGACGCCGCCGCCGGGATCGGAACCCCGGCGGCCGAAAGGAAGATTTTCGTCGTCCGGGGGGCTCCACTTGACGCCCCTGCGGTCCTGGCATTTGCTCCGGGGCGATGTCGGAGCCGAGCCGTACGAGCACGACGCCTGAAGAGAAGCTGTCGCGGCAGGCGTTTGGCCTGGCCATCCTACTCTATCTGGGCGTCGCGCTTTTCTGGATGGGCGAGGTCTGGTCGAGGCCAACCGAATGGACCCTGCGAGCCAGCGGAGAAGAGCGCGCTCTCGTGTTGATCGACGCGGATCAGCAGATGGTGCTCGCAACCGTCGTGGATGCCGCTCGCCGGTTCGTCGATCCGCAGCGTTCTCTCTACGATTCAGGGGCGTGCCACCCCTTGCCGCGCTCGTTCACCCTCGGAGAGCACATGTGGGGCAATGGTCTGCTCGCGGCGCTGCCGCTCGCCCTCTCCGGGGAGCCGCTGCTCGCCTACAACGTCGTCCTGCTGGTCCTGGTCTGGTTCGCCGGCCTGGCGATGTTTTGCGCGTCCTGGGAGTGGACGCGCAGCGTCCCCGCGGCTCTGGTCGCGGGCCTGGCCTTCGCGCTCTTCCGCCCGCGACTCTCCGACCCAATCCATCCGTATGTCAATGCGGACCTCTGGACCGCGGCGGCGTTGTATTTCCTTTGCCGCCTCTTTCGGCGTGGAGATTGGAGGAGTGCACTCGGACTCGCCGTGACGGGTACCCTACAGCTCGCGGAGAGCCTCTATCCCATCATCGGAGCGAGTGTTCTTCTCGGGGTTTCGGGCCTCTCCCTGGCCGTGCGGCGGCGCGACGTACTCCTCGACCGACTCCCGAAGCTCCTCTTTTGCATGCTCGTCGCGGGAGGCGCGGCCTGGTTCATCTTCGGCCCCTACCTGGAGGCCGGGCAGCGGTGGGGAATTCTCGCGGGCCGGGTCGGTTTGCAACCCACGCTGGCTGGGTTCGCGCCCGGCACGCGATTCTTCCCGGGAGGCATTCTCGTGGGCCTGGCCCTCCTGGGCCTTCTCGACCGTTTGCGCGGACCCCGTGGCGGGCCCGGCGGTGATCTTCGCATCGCCCTCACGGTCGCCGGTGCTCTTCTGCTGTGGGGCTCGGTTGCGTACATCCCGCTTCCGTTCACCGATCTGCGTCTCTGGTCACCGATGCCGTACCTTCAGACGGTCGTTCCCGGATTGTCTGCGTTGCGAGCCGTCTTCGGTATCTACGCGGGCGCCTATCTGGTGCTGTGTGTCCTGGCGGGATACGGCGTTCTTGCCGCGACCGAGCGTCGCCCGCGTTGGTTCGGCGCCGGTGTCGCCTGCGTTGCGATATTTGCCCTCTTCGCCGAATCGGTACATCCGCGTCTGGCGCGTGCGAGCTTTGGCTCGACCCTTCCCGTCCGCGCAGCGGAATTGACGCTCCCCCGCGCCGATCGAGAAATGCTGCGCGGACTGGGTGATGTCACGGTGATCGATTATCCACCGCGGCCCGGGAATCTCGTCGCGCACGCCCACTATCTCCATGCGGCGGCCGAGCACGGAGGGGCGACCGGGGCCTGCTACAACTCCTTCGACTCGCCGGTCGCCGATGACGTGGGAAGGATCGCTCGAACCCTCCCCGATCCCGCGGCGGCCGCGGCGCTGGCCGGGCTCGGCTTTGATCGTGTCCTGGTGCATCTGGATACGTTGCCAGCGGGACGTCAGCGGCGTTTCTCCGCGGAACTCGAGCGAGGCGACTGGAAGGCGGCCGGGCTCACCGAGATCGCCCGCACCGGGAACCACGTCGCCTTCCGTCTGGAGTCGCCCATCGGCTCCCGGGACGCGTGGGCCATGGTCGAAGGCGTGGATGCGGAGGCCGTCGTGATCGAGGGGCCCCGGAGCTGGATCCCGTTCCGGTTCAGGAACAAGAGGAAGGGCGCTTTCCGGCACCCCGCTCCACTTCAGCCGTCGTCGCTGTTGTTGCGCTGGTTTGACGAATCGGACCGGGAGGTTGCGAGTTCCCGGGTCGATGGGCTGCTGCCCGTCGCCATCGGGCCCGGGAGGGAAGTGGTGCGCCGGCTGGAACTCGAGGTTGGCGTGCCGCCGGGCAGATACCGGATCGAACTCGCGAGGGCCGGCTCTGAAAGGCGGGCGTTGTCCCGGGCTTTCGTGGAAGTCCGTTGAGAGCCGCGGGCGAGGAGTTGCCATCGGGAGACGTTACGCCCCGCCCCCCCGCCCGATGACGTCGAGAGGCCCGGGAGCGGACCCGACGAGCGGGGTCGACCCGGGCGCGGGCTGGGTTACGGAGAAATACGACATGGACGATACGATGCCGATCCTACACCAGTACCCGATCTCGCCTTTCGCCGCGAAGGTACGGCGG
>JAPOLW010000206.1 GCA_029976905.1 bacterium
GGGATTGCCGCTCCGTCCGCGACGCCGCCCGGAGCGACCGCCACGCGGCTGTCCCCCGCGCAGCAGGGCGCGCAAGGGCGCCAGGGTGTCGTTGGTCACGTGACCGCCCCAGACCAGCTCCCACAAGGCCGAGGTCAATTCGTCATCCCGTGGGCCGCCGACGGCATCGGAGAGCTGCCGGAAGAATAGCGCGCCCCGCCCGTCGAGGGCGTCGCGCACCCGCACCGCCAGCTCCCCAGGCTCCGCGGCGACAGGCTCGGGCAGCAGCTGCGCGGCGCGATCGGCTCCGGCCACCACGATCCAGCCGTCCCCCGAGCCCAGGGGCCCGGCCCCGGTCCACACCAGATCTCCGCTCAAACCCACGTCGTCGAGCAGCGATGACGAATAGCCGGGCACCCGTGCCCGCAGGACCTGGCTCTCGAAGACCGAAGCCGGAATCGGGACGCCCTGGAGTTGATCGAGAACCCGCCAGAGCGCATCGGAGCCGGCGAGTCTCGGGCCACGCGGGGCGACGGCGTTCCATTCGACGGCAAACCGCGCCAGGACCTCGGGCGCCACCGGCTCGATCTCTTCGCGGAGAACCGCCAGCGAGCGACGGCGCAGACGCCGCAAGACGTCGACGTCGACCCATTCCCGCCCGCTGCCACCGGGGCGGAATTCACCCTCGAGCACGCGACCATTGCGTTCGAGCTCGCGCAGGGCGGTTTCGATCACCGCCGGTCCGAGGCCCAGGTCGGAGGCCGGACCCTCGAGGGCAAATGGACCATGCGTGCGCGCGTAGCGCGCCACGAGGTCACCGAGCGCATCTTCGACCGGTTCGAGCAGAACGCCGGGTAGGCCCACCGGCAGCGCACAGCCCAGTGCATCGCGGTAGCGCGATGCGTCTTCGATGGCGATCCAACGCTCGGCCCCAGCGACCCGGACCCGGATCGCTCGTCGCTCGGCCTCGAGCTCGGCGAGCCAGCCACCCAATTCGTCCGGCGTGCGCACCCGTGCGGCCAACCCGGATTCGCTGAGAGCGCCGAGGTCGAGCAGGGTCTCGTGCAGAGCATCGGCGCTGCGCGCCTGGCGATCCTCCCCCAGCCGCTGGAGAGCGATCTCGAGGTCGGCGAGCGCACCGTCGTCGAGGAGCTCGCGCAGCTCCTCCCGACCCATCAACTCGGCGAGGACACCGCGGTCGAGTGCCAGAGCCTGGGCTCGACGTTCGGCAAGAGGCGCCTCGCCTTCGTAGAGGAAGGCTCCAATGTATTCGAGCTGCAGGGAACTGGCGAAGGGCGAGGGAAGATCGGTCTCGACCGAGACCATCTCGACCTCCCGCGAACGCAGCTTGCGCAGGAGTTCGCCGAGTGCCGGAAGATCGAAGACGTCCCGCAGACACTCGCGGTAGGTCTCGAGTACGATCGGAAAGGAGCCGTACCGACTTGCGACCTGCAGGAGAGTCGATGCCTTCTGGCGCTGGAGCCAAAGCGGCGTTCGGCTCCCCGGACGGCGCCGTGGCAAGAGCAGGGAGCGGGCAGCGCATTCGCGAAAGCGACTCGCGAAGAGTGCGGACCCACCCACCTCGGAGACGGCTGCGTCCTCGATGTCCTCTGGCTCGAAGAGCAGGTCGTCGAGCGACGGCATCTCGTCTCCGTCGGGGATGCGCACGATGATGCCATCGTCGCCGTAGACCACCTGAACGTCGACACCGAGTCGATCGCGCAGGCGCGCCCGGATCGCCTGCGCCCACGGCGCGTGCACCCGTGCGCCGCGGAAGGAATGGAGACATAGCCGCCAATCGCCGATGGCGTCGCGAAAACGCTCGACCACGATGGTGCGGTCGTCGGGGACGTGGCCGGTGGCCTCCCGCTGGTCGGCCAGATAGCGCTCGAGGTTCACGATGGCGTTGTGGTCCAGACCTGCCGCAGCCAGCCGCTCGGTGCGCTCGAGCGGAGGCGCGGCCGCGACCTCGCGCACGAAGGCGCCGATGGCGTCGCCAAGCTCGGGCGAACGCCCCGGCGCGTCGCCCCGCCAGAAGGGCATCTTTCCCGGCAGTCCCGGAGCCGGCGACACCAGGACGCGATCGGCGGTGATCTCTTCGATCCGCCAACTCGACGAGCCGAGCAGGAAGACGTCTCCGACCCGGCTCTCGTAGACCATCTCCTCGTCGAGTTCACCGACCCGGGCCCCGCGCTCGCCGACGAGGAAGACCCCGAAGAGACCACGATCGGGGATGGTGCCTCCGGAGACCACGGCCACAGACCGCGCATTGCCGTGCGGACGAAGCTGTCCGGTGGCACGGTCCCAGTTCACGCGCGGGCGCAAACCGGAGAAAGCATCGGAGGGGTAGCGGCCGGCGAGCATGTCGAGGGTGGCCTCGAGAGCGCTGCGGGGCAATTCTGCGAACGGCGCCGCACCGCGGACGACGGTTTCGAGGTCGTCGATGTGCCAGCCGTCCATGGCCACCATGGCGACGATCTGCTGGGCAAGAACGTCCAGCGGGTTGCGCGGATGGTGGATCTCCTCGATCGCGCGCGCCTGCAACCGCTCGGCCAGGGCGGCACTCTCGAGCAGGTCGCCCCGGAATTTCGGGAAGAGCACCCCACGGCTCTCGGCGCCGACGCGGTGGCCGGCACGCCCGATGCGTTGCAGACCCGAGGCGACCGAGTCCGGACACTCGATCTGCACGACGAGATCGACCGCACCCATGTCGATGCCCAGCTCGAGCGAACTGGTGGCGACCACCGCCCGCAGATGACCGAGCTTGAGCGCATCTTCGATCTCGGCGCGCTTCTCGTGACTCACCGAGCCGTGATGCGCACGGGCGATCTCCTCCTCGGCGAGTTCGTTCAGGCGGGCGCAGAAGCGTTCGGCCAGCCTTCGCGAATTCGCGAAGACGATCGTGCTGCGATGAGCGCGGATCAATTCGAGAACACGCGCCTCCACGTGCGGCCAGATACTCGCCCGCGTCGGCTCGCCGGCGGCGTCACCGCCATTGTCGGGCGCCGGTTGGTCTGCGAGCGCAGAGAGATCCTCGACCGGCACCGACACTTCGACGGCGAGCTTCTTCTCGACCGGCGTATGGACGACCTCGACCGGGTGACGCCCCCCGAGAAAGCGGGCCGTCTCGTCGATCGGTCGTACCGTCGCCGAGAGTCCGATCCGCTGTGCAGGCGTGTCGAGCAGACGATCGAGCCGCTCGAGGCTCAACGCCAGATGCGCGCCACGCTTGGTGCCCGCAATGGCGTGCACCTCGTCGAGGATGACGGTGTCGACGTTGGGAAGGATTTCGCGCGCGCCCGAGGTGAGCAGGAGGAAAAGCGATTCGGGCGTCGTAATGAGAATGTCCGAAGGATCCCGGACCAGGCGACGCCGCTCGGCGGCCGGCGTATCGCCGGTACGCATCGCGACACGCAGGCTCGGCAGAACGACTCCCTGGCGCTGCGCGGCCTCGCGGATGCCGACCAGAGGGGAGCGCAGATTGCGCTCCACGTCGACCGCGAGCGCCTTGAGCGGAGAGATATAGAGCGTGCGGACCCCGGAGGTCCGATCACCCGCGCCCGTCCGGACCAGGCGATCGACCGACCACAGAAAGGCCGCAAGGGTCTTGCCCGACCCGGTTGGGGCGACGACCAGGGTATTCGCGCCGGCCGCAATCGCCGCCCACGCCCCCTCCTGCGCGGGCGTGGGCCCCGCAAATGCCTCCGAGAACCAGGCCCGGGTGGCCGGGTGGAATCGATCGAGGGCGTCCCCGGACATATTCCTCATCTCAGCACGAGAAAGGCATGGGCGCGATGCCACAAGATCGCCCCGAAGAGGGCATCGAACGCGGTCGGCGCGCCGGCCCCGGCCGGATCGGGCCGGGGCGCGGGGAACGGCCCCGTCCGGCCGGATCGGGCCGGGGCGCGGGGAACGGCCCCGTCCGACCGGACCGGGCCGGGGCGCGGGGAACGGCCTCCGTCAGGCCGGACCCGACGGGGGGGCGGGCGCGCGCGGCCGCGGAGAACCGAGCACGCCCCCGAGGAACGAAGAGGCGGCAAAGCTCGCCAGGGCGAGCAATGCGAAATCACGCCAGGGCGGCGCGAAGGGAACCTCGAAGACGAAGACCGCCAGCAAGGCACAGGCGAGTACGGCGAGCGCCGTGCCCAGAGAGGCCGCAAGCGCCCCCAGGGCGACCGCCTCGGTGGTGGCGATGCGCCGCAGCACACCCGAGGACGCCCCCAGGGTTCGCAGAAGACGCATCTCCGAAAGGCGCTCCTCGCGCGCGAGGGTGGCTGCCGCAAGGAGAACCAGGAAGCCCGTGACCACGGCGAAGGCCGCCAGCGCCCGCACCGCGACGGCGATGCGTCCCATCAGCGTGTCGACGGCGCGCAGGAGAAGAGCGGCGTCCAACGCCGAGACGTTCGGAAAATCGCGCACGAGATCACGCTGCAACACCGCCCGCGCCCGTTCGTCGGGGTGGTAGGCGAGAAAGACGATCGTCCGCGGCGCCTGCTCGATGAGCCCCGGCGGGAAGAGTGCGATGAAATTGGTCGTGAAGCGGCTCCAGTCGACCTGACGAATGCTCGCCACCAGACTCTGGACGGGAACACCCTGCACGTCCCAGGTGAGCGCGTCTCCCACCTGCACCTGCAGGGCATCGGCGATGCCGGACTCGAGCGACACCGGCAGCGGTTCGGCGTCACCCGCCTCCGGTGCGGTCCACCACGCGCCCGCGGCGATCGATTCGCTTTCGCGCAGGCGACCTGCGTAGGAGAGGCGATACTCCCGCAGAAGCGCCCACCGGGCTTCCCGGTCGTCCGGATCCCGCGCAATCCGGCCCGAAACCGGCTGGCCGTCGACCGCCGAGAGGCGGGCCGAGACGATCGGCGCCCGATCGATCACGAAGGCCCCGCGCGCGGCGAGAAATGCCTCGAGAGGTTCGCTCTGGTCGGCCTGCACGTCGAAGAGGATGAGATTCGGGCGCTCCGCGTCTGCGTCGAGGGCCAACTGCGCGCGCAGATTGCTGCCCACGCCGTGCAGGGTCGTGATCAGGAAGAGCCCGAAGCCAACGGTCAGTACGCTCGACACGGTGTGGTTGCGCGGCCGGAAGAGATTCGCAAGGCCCTGCCGGAGCCAATACGGTGAGGCGCGCGGCACCCGGCGCCGCACCACCACGGCCAGAAGTCGGGCCGCGGCGGCAAAGAGCAACAGGGCGGCGCCGAGCCCAGCGGCGAATCCGAACCCGATCGCGAGGGTGGGCGCGTGCGCCAGCGCCACCAGGGTGAGACTCACGGCCACGAGAAGCGCGACCACCAGACGTCCGGCCCGCGGGAGCGGCTCGGCCGTGAAATCGGCCCGGAGGGATCGCAGCGGAGGGATACGCACCAGGTCGATGAGCGGCGCCGCCGCGGCCAGCAGCGTGACCCAGACGCCCAGGACCAGGCCCCTCCCGACCGCCGCCCACTCCAGCCGCACGTCCACCTCGATCGGCATCAAGCCGCCGAGCAGGACGGGCAGCGCCCATTGGAAGAGGACGCCGAGAATCGCCCCGAAGCCTCCGGCGACGGCGCCGAGGGCGACAGCGAGCAGACCGTAGATCGCACCCACGTCTCCCGACGAGGCTCCGACCGATCGCAGCAGCGCGGTGGTGTCGAGCTTCTCGCGCACCAGAACCCGCACCCCGGCCGCGACTCCAACACCACCGAGGGCCAGGGCCGCAAGGCCCACCAGGCCGAGGAAACGGGTCATCATCCCGAAGCCGCGCTGTAGTTCTTCTCGCTGCCCGGCGACCGTCTGGGCGCGGGTGTGTGCGTCCTCGAGCGCCGTCCGGTTCTGCTCGACCCAGGCCGTGACGGCATCGGTGGGCGCGCGCACGAAGAGGAGGTGCTCGACGAGGCTTCCGGCACGGACCAATCCGGTCGCCTCGACGGCGCGGCGGGGGATGAAGACACGCGGCGCGATCTGCGTCTGCATGCCGAAACTTCCCGGGGCCCGCGTCACCGTCCCGACGACGCGGAACTCGCTCGCACCCAGCGTGAGGCCATCGCCGACATCGATCCCCAGCTGCAAGAGCAGCGAGGTGTCGACGACCGCCGAGGGCCTCGCCGATGTGTGGATCTGCGCCCAGGCATCGGGTGGCGTCGTGAGAACGGCGCCACGCAGCGGGTAGGCGTCCCCGACCGCCTGCACGTCGACGAGGCGCGTGCGAATGCCGCCCGGAGCCGCGGCCATGGAACCGAACCTCGTCACCGCAACCGATGTGCCGCCGGTCCGTGCGAGCAAATCCGTCACCCGCTCGACGACGTCGGGGGGCAACGCGGCCCTGCGGGAAAGACGCAGGTCTCCGCCGAGCAAGCGCGCCGCCTGGTCGTCGATCGACCGGGCCGTCGTCTCCCGCAATCCCTCGAGGCCGACCAGCACCGCAACACCGAGCGCCATCGACGCCCCGTAGAGAAGGAGACGGCGGCGCGACGAGCGCCACTCGCGCGCCAGCATCGCGGCCACGAAGGTGCGATTCAGCCGGGGCACTCGATTCTCTCGATGCGGCCTCCGGCCAGATGCACGATGCGATCGGCACGGTGCGCCAGCGCAAGATCGTGGGTCACGATCACCAGCGTCGTGCGGTGCTCGCGGTTGAGTTCGAGCAACAACTCGACGATCCCGCGACCCGTCTCGGCGTCGAGATTTCCCGTCGGCTCGTCGGCGAAGAGCACCTGCGGCTGGTTGGCAAAGGCGCGCGCGATTCCGACCCGCTGCTG
>JAPOLW010000207.1 GCA_029976905.1 bacterium
GGGGATAGGTGAAGAGGGACACCCCGGGAACCTGCTTGATGTATCCCTCGGCCGATAGAAAGGCGATCGCGCCTCCGTCGAGACAGCCATTGAAGAACGCCCACAACGTCAGATTGAGAAAGAGGTAGGGCAGGAAGGTCCGGGTGTCGACGCCGAAGACCCGCGCGAAGACGATGCCGATGACGCACGCCATCAGCAGCGGCGACAACACCGCCCAGACCAGACCCAGCATCGTGGCCGTGTACCGTCTCACGAGATCCAGGCGCGCCAGTTGCCACGCGATCGCGATCGCGCGCCGATGCTCCTGGCGCAGGACGACGGCCGGCGAATCCACCCGCTCTGCGCCGACCGGACGCATCAGCAGAACCACCGCGCCACGGCCGCAGGTTCCCTGCGCCGACGGCCCTGGATCTGTCGGCGCTGCTTCCACGCACGCGGCCACAGCCGCACCACATCAGCCAGTGCCGGCAGCGAACTCCACTCGACGGTAAGACATCCCGCCAGGACGAGGGCATCGCGCGCAACTCCAGAGAGGCCACAACGACGCCAGACCGCGCGGTCGGCGTTCTTGATGCGCATGAGAAAGCGGTTCTTGACCGAGTGACGATTCAAGGCCGCGTCCACCCGACGACGGTTTTCGGGCAGGACGCGGCGCCGGTGGTAGCCCACGGCCCCGGGAACGTACAGACAGTCCCAGCCCAGCAATTGCGCGCGCCAGGCAACGTCGGCGTCCTCCCGATAGGCGAAGAAGGCCTCGTCGAAGAACTCTCCGTCGATCGACACGTCCTCGATCATGTCGCGTCGGTAGCACGCCGCCGCTCCACTCGCCCCGAAGACCGCTTCGACGCGATCGTACCCACCCGTGTCGACCCTCTCCGATCCGCGATCGAGATGTCGGAACGTGCGCTCGAAGACGATGCCGGTCGAGTCGAGGGTCGCCGGGTGGCGCGGGCTTCCGTCGGCCTCCGCTCGAAACAGCTTTCCGCACAGGGTGCCCAGGGGCGACGGTTGCTGCCGATAGGGCGCCAGCGCAGCCAGGAAGTCGGGTGCGAGGGTGACGTCGGGGTTCAGGGTCAGGGCCCAGGGGGCCGCGGCGCGATGCAGGGCCTGATTCTGGGCCGCGGCAAACCCCCGGTTGTGTGCATTGCGCTCGAAGTGCGTCACCACGTCGTGACGACGGGCCACCTCGCCGCTCCCGTCCATCGAACCGTTGTCGATGACGATCACCTCGACCGGCGGCTCGGTCTGCGCGGCGAGCGCATCCAGGCAACGCGGCAGATCACGGGCGCTCTCGAAGGTCACGATCGTGACGGAAACGCCCGGTCCTCCCACGCTCACTCTCCATCGCCGAGGCGCCGCGCCACCGTTTCGAGAGGTAGCGCCGCCACTCCGACAAAGGGTGGTCCCTCCCCGGGGACGACCTCGAGTAGCGCCGCCCGATCCCACCAGTCGTAGTTCGAATCGACGTGGGCATGTGCGCGGTGCAAGGCCAGACTCAACGAATAGGTCCCCGGTCCCAGGGCAAGCGTCAATCGGAATTCGACCTCGAACCGATCTCCGGCAGCCCCCGCGACGTTGCCCGTCCCCGCGTGGAAGGTATTGGACCCAAAGACGTCGGAGCCGAGACGATCGCGCACGACCAGACCCACGGTAGGGCGATCCATTGCTTCGTTCAGACGCAGGCGACAGCGAATGGTGGCCGGGGCTCCGACCGCAAAGAGCCGCGCCGGCCGACCGGCGCCATCCTCCACGACGACCGACAGGATCTCCGCCTCCCTCGATCCCGAGCGCGTCGTCGCGCGCCCTTCGGCATCGACGTGCTGCTCGATCGCCGCGTGTTCTTCGCGCTGCGCGATACGCGCGTTGTAGTAGTCGAAGACGGTGTCCGGCGGGCCATCCCGAACCACCCGTCCCCCCTCGAGCAGCAGGGCCCGGTCGCACAACGACTTCACGGCTCCGGGGTCGTGCGTGACGAAGAGCAGCGTCGTCCCTTCTTCCCGAAACGTACGGATACGGCTCATCGACTTGTGCTGGAAGTAGATGTCACCCACCGAGAGCGCCTCGTCGACCATGAGAACGTCGGGCCGCACCGCCGTGGCCGCACTGAAGGCGAGTCGGACCTGCATCCCGGTCGAGTAGGTGCGCACGGGCTGATCCATGTGGGAACCCAATTCCGAGAACTCCTGGATCCACGGAAGGATCCGGGGGATCTCGGCTTCGGCGATCCCGAGCAGGCGGCACGCGAGCGCGGCATTCTGCCAGCCATCGAATTCCGGGTGGATCCCGAGGCCGAGCTCGAGAAGCGCTGCCACCCGGCCCTGCACCTCGAAGGTCCCCTCGGTGGGCGTCGTCGTCCCGGAGAAGATCCGCAACAAGGTACTCTTTCCGGCCCCGTTCATGCCGATGACCCCGACCGACTCGCCCTCGCGGACCTCGAAGGAGATGTCACGCAGCGCCCACTCCGAGCGGTGCCGCACCCGACGTCCGCGCGACAGCCATTCCCACAGTTGATCGCGGGAGCGACGATAAACGCGATACTTCTTCCCCAGCCCGCGGGCGACGATCCGGCCCATCAGAGGAAATCCGCCATTTCCCCGGCCAGGCGCCGGAAGACGAGCCGTCCGACCAGGAGGGCCGCGACCGCCAGAAGCACGTGGGGAAGAAGGTCGCCGATCGCAGGCCAACGTCCGAAGAGCAGGATGCCCTGATACCCGTCGATGATCGCGGTCATCGGGTTGAGGGAGATGAGGGTGCGGGCGCGCTCCCCGAGGATGGAGAGCGGGTAGACGATCGGGGTGAACCAGAACCAGAATTGCAGGAGGATGCCGACGACGTGACCGACGTCACGGAAGAAGACGTTCACTACGCCCAGGGCCACCCCGAATCCCACGGCCATCGCCTGTTGCAGGAGAAGCAGAGGCACGAAGGCCAGAAGCGAGGTTCCCGGGAAGCGGCCAAGAGCCAGCATCACGAGCAGGAGGAGTGCGAAGACGATCAGGAAATTCAACAGCGACGAGGCGGCGAGGATGAGAGGCAACGACGCACGCGGAAAGGTCATCTTTTTGAGCAGGTTGCCCTGGTCGACAAAGACGGCCGTACAGCGCTGCAAGGTCTCGGTGAACATCGTCCAGGGCAGCAGGCCGGCGCACAGAAAGAAGCCGTAGCTCGAACCGTCGTCGACCCCCGGCAGGCGATTGCGCATCACCTGGCCAAAGATGACCGTGTAGATGAAGATCATCGCAAGCGGATTGAGGACCGCCCACGCGGCCCCGAGCGCAGAGCCCAGGTAGCGAGCCTGGAACTCGCGCCCGACCATGCTCACCACGAAGCTCCGGTAGCGCCAAAGACGTTCCAGCATCAGGCTCCTCGCGCGCTAGCAAATCCGTCCCCAGAGTGAAAACGAGGCCCACCGGGCCGCGGGGACGGGTCGCGGGAGGTCGGAGGCAGCGGCGCCCCGGGGGGGCGCGAGCACGAGTCGGGAGTGGTCGCACAGGGACTCGAACCCCGGACCTCCTGCATGTGAGGCAGGCGCTCTAACCAGCTGAGCTATGCGACCCCGATCTCCTGTGGGTCCTGCTAGCAGGGCCCGTCGCGGCACGAAAGGGCCCCGGGGCCCGTCGACGAACGCAGACCCGGCATCGGCCGCTGACGCGGGGCCGATGCCCCCTCCCTCCCGCCCGCCCCCCCCCGGGACGGCCAGATCCGGCGCGCGCCGGAGTCGGTAGCCGGGTTGCGCCCAGTCATGGTAAGTCGCCGGGACGAGATGGATCGGATACGGGGAAGCCAATGAACGCGGACGCCTGGCTGCTCGTCCTCTACGTCGGGGCCGCTCTCTCCATTTCGTTCCTGGCCTCCCTTCTCGAAGCGACCCTGCTCTCCGTCCGGATCTCGGAACTCGAGCCCCGCGCGAAGGCGGGAAACCGGGGCGCCGCCCTTCTCCTCGACCTCAAGCAACACCGTGTCGACGATGCCATCTCGGCCATCCTCACGATGAACACGATCGCGCAGACGCTCGGCGCGGCCCTGGCCGGCGCCCAGGCGGCGCGCGTCTTCGGGAGCGCCCGCGTCGGCATCTTCTCGGGGGCGCTGACGCTGCTGGTTCTGGTCTGCACCGAGATCATCCCCAAGACCCTGGGCACGGTCTATGCGCCGCAACTCGTCGGCATCGTCGGCCGCATCATTCAGGCCCTGACGTGGATCCTCGCTCCCATCCTCTACGGGACCCGCTTCATCACCCGTCTCATCGCGCCGGGCGGCACCCCGCCGATCTCGCGCGGCGAGCTCAGTGTCCTCGTCGGTATGGCCGCCCGCGAGGGCGCCATCCGACTGCAGGAATCCCAGGTCTTCGAGAACGTTCTGGAGCTGGAGAAGATCAAGGTCGAGGACGTGATGACGCCCCGCACCGTCGTCATCATGCTCCCGGCTACCTCGACCCTGGGCGAGTTGGTCGACGACACCGAGACCAGCTCGGTCTCGCGGATCCCGATCTTCTCCGAGCACCGCGATCGCGTGATCGGGTATTGCGTCCAGCGCGAGGCGCTCCTGGCGGCCGCCCGCGGGTCGAACCCCGCGACGCCGCTGTCCGAGTTCAAGCGCGACGTCACCTTCATTCCCGAGAGCGCGACCCTGGCCCGGGCCCTCCGGCACTTCCTGGAGCAGGGCGAACACCTCGCCATGGCCGTCGACGAATTCGGGGGCGTGAGCGGCCTGGTGACGCTCGAGGACCTCGTCGAGACCATTCTCGGCGTCGAGATCGTGGACGAATCCGACCGCGTCGCCGACCTGCGCCACCTCGCCACCGAACTCCGCGACCGGCGGCTCGCGCGCCGGCAGGCGCGCCTCGCCGGCTCCAGCGCGACCGGTTCCTGAAAGAAGGGGCCATCGCCCGCAAAACGCGCTCCCGTTTGACAGGAGCCCCGGGTCGCCCGATAGTCGCGCCGTTCGCGGAGATCCATCCGCGCCGGAGGCATTCCCGATGCTGGCAACGCAGGTCAGACAAAAGGACAGCGTCTTCTATTTCGTCGCGCAGCCGACCGACGACCTTCTCGAGAAGGTCCGATTCATCAGCCGCTTCTACGACGAAGCGGGGTCGATCGCGGCCGAGGATCTGGAGAAGACCGACGAGGTGGCCCACTTCATCGGGCGGGTCGAACGCAGCGACAAGGCGTTCCAGCGGCTGCTGTCCAAGCCCAAGGTCGCCGCCATCAAGAATTTCTACGAGACGGCGGTCAGCCAGCCCCCGATCCCGGGGACGGTCCTGCTCTTCACCCCGGAGCGCCTGGGCTTCGAGCCCATCGGCGACTTCGACAACGTCGGAAACCTCGAGGCCCCGCGCGGCAAATACCTCATCATCGACGGACAGCATCGGCTGGCGGCGCTGCATTTCTACCGCAAACAGAACCCCGAGGACGCGGGGACCATCCACGTCCCGTGCGTCATCTTCGACGGCAAGAGCGAAGACTTCGCCACCGAGATGTTCGTGATCATCAACTCCACGCCGACCCGCATCAACAAAAGCCATCTGGTCGACCTCTACGAGCGGGTCTCGTGGGCGGCGCCCGACCGCAAGCTCGCCGCGCGCGTCGTCGAAAAGCTCTACTCCTCGGGCGACAGTCCGCTGCGCTACAAGATCAACCGGCTCGGCGGTCGCTCCAAGCAGGCGAAGTGGATTCTCCAGGCCGAACTCTTCAACGAGATCCACCGCTGGGTCTCCGCCGATTGGAAGGAAATCGAAAAGCGCCCCCAGCTCCACCGGGAGGCCGATCGGATCTACGAGATCGTGCGCGACTTCCTCAAGGCCGCCGCCGCGAGTTGGGGCGAAGGTTGGGGACATCCCAACTACATGATCACCCGTCCGGTGACCCTCAAGGCCATGCTGCGCGTCTGCGCCGACCTGGCGCGCGCCGACGAAATGCCGGTCGACGGGCGCGTCGCACGCTGGGAGAAACGGCTCGACGCGTGGCAGGAGCAGGTCCGTCAATTCCGCAGCGAAGGCTTCTACGAACGCTTTCCCGCCAAAGGCCAGGTCGAGCGAACCTCGCGCATCCACAAGGAACTCGCGCGCATCGCGGACATCGAGACCGGTCGGGCGAGGGGCGGCAAGAAGCGGGCAGACCCCTGAACCGAACGCCGTCGCCCCCGGCGGGCAAGACGCCGAAACGCAGACGCGCGGGCCGACGTTCCGACAACGCGCTCCGGGTGGTCTCGAGCCTTCTCGCCGTCGCCACCGGGAGTCTTCTCGTCGCCACCCCAAGCGGGGTCCCGGCGGCGAGCGCTCAGGCCGAGGCGACGGCACCGTCGGCGGGGGCGGCACCAAGACGAGGCGCCGTCTTTGCTGCGGCGCGCCGTGACCTCGAGGCCGGACGGAAGGCCGAGGCGCGACGCGGCTTCGAACGCAGTCTCACGAGCGTGCCGGAGCTTGCCGACCACGCCCTCTTCCACGCCGCCGGACTGGCCCGCGAAGCGGGCGACACCGCCGCAGCGAGTCGGGACTACGACCGACTTCTGCGCGCCCACCCGCGCAGCATATGGACGAGCTCGGCGGCATGTGCGCGCGGCGAGATCGCACTCGAGGCCAATTCGCCGCGCGCGGCGCTCGGCCATTTCCAGACGGCGCTCGAGGCCTGGGAGGGCCACCGTCGAAGCCGCGCGCTCCTCGGCAAGGCCCGGGCCCTCGACGCCCTGGGGCGAACGGGTGAAT
>JAPOLW010000208.1 GCA_029976905.1 bacterium
GAAAGGCCCCGGGGACGTGCGTCCCCGGGGCCTTTCGCGTTTCGGGCAGAGGCGTGGCCGGAATCGTCTCCCGCGATGCCCCCCCCCCGGGGCCCACAGCCCGGGAATTGCTGTCCCGCAACGCGCTCTGGTCGACCGGAGCGCGCGATCAACGAAACCGAGGCCTTGCCCCCCACCCCCCTCGCAGAGGAGGACACAGGAAGAATTTCCTGGGAACCATGACTGCCTTCGCCGCCTGCGCTGTCTGCGTCTGCGGCGCTGGCCGGAAGACATGGCTTCCCGCGGCCCGGAGGCGAATCTGGGCCCTACGATGCCGACGTGACGGGAAGCGCGCGCGGTTTCGCGGCTGAGCAGAAGCTCTACAAGGCCGAGTGCAACCTGATCGCCCATCTCGCGAAGTGATCCGGCAAGGGCGCGAAGAACGTCTCGAAGGGCAAGCCTTCCGACCTCGAAACGTGCATCGACAATTCGAAAAAGGGCGTGTTCACCAGGTATCTGCGCCCGACGGATCGCCTCACGCTTCGGAGCGCACTGCCAGCGTGCAGCTACGCTCTCGACGAGGGCAACGCGATCGCCGATTTTGTCAGGCTCTTGAACCCAATGATCTACTGCCAGCCGCCGGGTGGCGCCTTGATCGACCAGGCCCACATCCAGACTCGACCGGGTCGACCTTGCGATTCGACCACGGACACGCGATGATCGCCCGCGAAGAGCGGTTTTTCGCTCGAACAGGGAGGACTCTCGCAATGGACGACCGGAGCAATCGGATGGGTGCACGGGCAACCTGGCTCGATCGGCTCGGCCTCGCCGGGGCGGCAGCGATGGTCCTGGCCCTCCTGCTTGGCTCGCTGCGTCTCGCACCCGGCCTACCTGCGTTCTATCTCTACGCACTCGGCGGCTTCGTCGCCCTCGGGGCAGGCGTCGGAACCCTCGTCCAGGCGGTCCGTGGCCAGGGGTTCCCGACTGGCCGTACGCTTGGACTCCTTGCAGGCGTCGTCTTTGCCTTCACCGGCCTCGCCGGCCGTGGGGGCCCCATGACCAACGACTTTACGACAGACCTCGACGACCCGCCGGGCTACGAGCACATCGCCGGCCTCGGGCCCAATTCTGGCCGGGACATGTCCTATGACCCGAGCTTTGCCGCCGAGCAGCAGGCCTGCTGCGCCGATCTGGCCCCCCTCGAGGTCTCCCTCCCACCGGCACGAGCCTTCGACGTGGCCCTGGCGACGGCGAGCGCCATGGGGGGTTGGACGGTGGTCTGGTCCGATCCCGCGTCGGGACGCATCGAGGCGGTTTCCGTCACCCCCGTCTTCGGCTTCGAGGACGACATCACCATCCGGCTTCGGCCGAGCAACGCCGGCAGCCGGATCGACATGCGCTCGAAGTCGCGTGACGGCCGGGGCGATCTGGGCGCGAATGCCGAACGGATCCGCCAGTACCTGGCTGCGATCGGAAGCGCGCCCAGCCCGGAGTGACCCCGAAACACCGCGCCAAATGCGCCATTTCGTGTACTCAGGCCCGAAAAGTCGCGCCTGGAGCGACTTTTCGAGCCCTCCCCTTCTTGACAGTCGGGGATCGCTTTCGTAATACGCCTTCGCAATTCAGTGGAGTGGCGGAATGAGCCGCCACGTTTGAGGAGGGGAAGGCGAATGACGAAATCAGAGTTCCTGACGAAACTGGCCGAGTCGGCAGACATCACCAAGAAGCAAGCCGACCAGGTCCTGACCACACTCGTCGACGTTTCGGTGAAGTCGGTCAAGAAGGGTGAGCCGGTGAAGATCCCCGGGCTCGGCATCCTGCGGCTCCGCAAGATGAAAGCGCGGATGGGTCGCAATCCGCAGACCGGCGAAGCGATCAAGATCCCGGCTCGCAAGAAGGTCGGATTCACCGTCTCGAAGAGCTTCAAGGACACCGTTCTGGGCGTGAAGAAGTAGTTCCGTTCCGAAGAACTACGCCCTGCGGGCCGACCCAACCCTTGCGGGTAGGTCGGCCCGTTTTGTTTCGACCGGGATCCTGGCGGATTTCGCGCCCGCGCAGCGGGTAGCACTCAGCGCCCGTGGCACTTCTTGTACTTCTTTCCGCTCCCGCAGTGACAAGGATCGTTTCGACCAATCTTCTCGCCATCCGGACCCACGGCAGACCGTGCCGCCGGGGCCGCCTCGGAAATCGCCCCGTGCGACATCGTGACCGGCTGGCGCGGTCGCTGCTCTTCGAGTTGGTCGACGTCCTCTTCCTGCACGACCTGGACCGTGAAGAGCCGACGCACGGTCTCGACCTGGATCCGGCCCATCATTTCGTCGAAGAGGACGAAACCCTCTTTTTGGTACGCCTGCAGCGGGTTCTGCTGCGCATAGCCGCGAAGCCCGACGCCCTCCTTGAGTCGGTCCATACTGAGCAGGTGGTCCTTCCACTGCTGATCGATGGTTTGCAGCGTGACCACCCGCTCGAGATGCCGCATGACCGGCTCCCCGAGGTCGATCTCCCGGGTCGCGTAGATCGCCCGGGCCGCCTCGACCATCCGCTCGTGTAGGCCCTCGGGCGTGAGCCCCGATTGGTCTTCCTCCGGCGGGGAAAACGAGAAACCGAATCGCTCCTGGACGCCGTTGCCGATCGCCTCCCAGTCCCACTCGGTCGAGACGACGCCGGTATCGACCACCATGTCGATGACCCCCTGAGCCACGTCGTCGATCATTTCCGCGATCTCGTCCCGAAGATGCTCTCCGCCGAGGGCCTCGCGACGCTGGTGGTAGACGACCTCACGCTGCTTGTTCATGACGTCGTCGTACTCGAGGAGGTGCTTGCGGATGTCGAAGTTGTGTCCTTCGACCTTGGTCTGGGCGTTCTGGATCGCGCGCGTGAGCATCTTGTGCTCGATCGGCTCTCCCTCCTCCATCCCCAAACGGGTCATCAATCCCTGGATTCGTTCGGCCCCGAAGATTCGCAGAAGATCGTCCTCGAGCGAAAGGAAGAAGCGCGACGAGCCGGGATCCCCCTGGCGGCCGGCGCGACCGCGCAACTGATTATCAATGCGTCGCGACTCGTGACGCTCCGTGCCGACGATATGCAGACCGCCGGCTTCGAGAACCTTCTCCCGTTCCGCAGAAAACGTCTCTGCATATTTCTCGATGACTACCTTGAACTCGTCATCGTCCGGGTCACGTCGTCCCAACTGGGCGACGGCAAGGGCCTCGGCGTTGCCGCCAAGAACGATGTCGGTGCCGCGGCCGGCCATGTTGGTGGAGATCGTCACGGCGCCGCAGCGCCCCGCTTGCGCGACGATTTCGGCTTCCCGGCCATGCGCTTTCGCGTTCAGCACATGATGCTTCACGCCCCGGCGCTTCAAGAGAGTGGAGAGCCGCTCCGATTTTTCGATCGAGATGGTGCCTACCAGGACAGGCTGTCCGTTCTCCTGACACTCTTCGATTTCGTCCAGGACCGCGTCGAACTTCTCGCGTTCGGTTTTGTAGACGACGTCGGCGTGGTCGGCACGGACCATCTCCCGGTGCGTTGGAACGACCGTTACTTCGAGATCATAGATCTTCTTGAACTCGATCGATTCGGTATCCGCCGTCCCCGTCATGCCGGCGAGTTTTTCGTACATGCGGAAGTAGTTCTGGAACGTCACGGTCGCGAGCGTCTGGTTCTCGCGCTCGACCTTGACCCCCTCCTTGGCCTCGATCGCCTGGTGTAGGCCATCCGACCAACGACGACCTTCCATCATCCGCCCGGTGAATTCATCGACGATGATGACCTCACCGTCCTTCACCACGTAGTCGGTGTCGCGGTGGAAGAGGGCGTGGGCCCGCAGGGACTGGGTGAGATGGTGGAGCGTGTCGATCTGACTCGTGTCGTAAAGGTTGTCGATGCCGAGCAGCTCCTCGGCACGGGCCACCCCTTGCTCGGTCAGAATGATCTGCTTCATCTTCTCATCGATGGAGAAATCCCCCTCTTCCTCCTCCCCCTTCTCGGCTTTGCGCCCTTGCTTGAGCTTCGGAATGATCTTGTCGATGACGCTGTATTTGTCGGTCGAATCTTCCGACGGCCCGGAGATGATCAGCGGCGTTCGCGCCTCGTCGATCAGGATCGAGTCCACCTCATCGACGATCGCGTAGTGCAAGTCCCGCTGAACGTAGTCCTCGAGCGAGAACTTCATGTTGTCGCGGAGGTAATCGAACCCGAATTCGTTGTTCTGCCCGTAGGTGATGTCGGCCCGGTAGGCAGCCTTGCGGGTCTGGTCGTCGATCCCGTGGACCACGACGCCGCAGGACAAACCGAGAAAGTTGTACATCCGGCCCATCCATTCGGCATCGCGTCGAGCGAGGTAGTCGTTGACCGTGACGACGTGGACGCCCTTGCCCCGCAGTGCGTTGAGGTAGACCGGCAAGGTGGCCACCAGGGTCTTGCCCTCGCCGGTCTTCATCTCCGCGATACGGCCCTTGTGAAGCACCATGCCGCCCAGAAGCTGCACGTCGAAGGGGCGCATCCCAAGCGCTCTCCGGGCGCCTTCTCGCGCGACGGCAAAGGCCGGGACCAGGAGATCGTCGATGTCCGCTCCCTGGTCGAGTTGCTCCTTGAACGAGGCCGTCCGGCCACGGAGTTGGTCGTCGGTCAACGCCTCGATCTCAGGTTCGAGCGCCGAAATCTCGTCGACCAGAGGCCAGAGCTTCTTTAGCTCTCGATCGTTCTTGCTCCCGAAGACCTTCCTGACGAGTCCACCCAGCATGGTTTCGATTCGCTCCCGATTACTCGAAAAACCCTTGAAAACATTCAGGCTAACCAGAACCCCCAGGCCTCTGCAAAGGGAGGTCGGCGGTGACGCCGGGGCGCTCACGCCAGGGGAGACCCCGTTGATACGCTGCGATCCGCTCTTCGATCACGGTCGAGAGAGCCCGCTGGCCCGACTCCCGAGCCAGACGTGCCGCCTGTTGCGACGTCTGGACGGCGGCCGCAAACTGCCCCGTCTCCGCCTGCGCCGCCGCCAGCGTATCGAGGATCTGCGCGTTCCCGGGGCCGGCCGCGGCGAGCGCCCGCTGCGCCACCTCGAGGGCATCGCTCCCGTCACGCACCGCCGGGTCGGGATGGGTTGCCAGGAGCCACGCCAGGTTGTTGGCCGCCTCCGGATGCCCGGGCGCCAGCTCGATGGCCCGGGCGTAGCGCGCTCGCGCCTCCAGAGGCGCTCCGAGGGCCGCCAGCACGGTACCGAGATTGGTGTGGAAGCGGGCCTCGCGGGGCCGTAGGTGCACGGCCTCCTGGTAGTGTTGGCGGGCCGACTCCAGGTCCCCCTCCTGCTGCGCCGCCAGGCCCAGGTTGTAGAGCATGACGTAGTTGTCCTGCGTCACGTCGACGGAACGCTGTGCGAGACTCCGCGCCGATCGCCAGTGAACCAGTTGATGCCGGGTGAGGACGGCGGACGCCAGCAACAAGCCAGAGGCCGCACCCACTGCCGCAAACCGTCGCCCGCGGGCGTCCCCGGTCCAGTCCGCCACCGCCCAGGCCAGCGCAAGGAAGACGCCAACCAGCGGCACGTAGGAGTACCGATCTGCCGTCGCCTGGGCACCAACCTGCACCAGACCGATGACCGGAACGAGGGTCCCCAGATACCAGAGCCACCCGACGGCGAGGTAGGGCCGGCGGAAGAGGAACCGGAGACAGACCAGGGTGATCCCCACGAGGCCCGCCAGCATCGGGAGCCACTCCCCAACTCCGCCGATCTCTGCCCCTGCGAGCCCGGGATGAGGGTAGAGGACGGCGAGACCACGGGGCCAGAGCGCCTTCTCCAGGTACCAGAGGTAGCCCACGGCTGCGTTCGCCAGCCGACTCGGTACCGACAGGGCCGGTATCGCAATCACCGCGCCTCCGGCCGACTGGGCGCGTACCGTCAGGACGCTGGCCAGAGCGACCAGGGCGAAAAGCGGCAATTTCTCCGCGAGCAGCGTCCGCCATCCCACGGGCGGAACCGGACTCCCTCGCGCCGCCGGAGCCCATCGCGTGCGCCCGAGCGGCCACACATCGAGCAGAACGAGCACGCAGGGAAACGTCACGACCATGGGCTTGGCGAGCAACCCGCAAAGCAGAGCGCCCACCACCAGGGCATACGGCGCCAGGCCCCGGCCCCGTACCCAGAGCACATAGGCGTGCAGGCCTAGAAACCAGAAGAAGGTCGATAGAACGTCCTTGCGCTCGGATACCCAAGCCACCGACTCGACATGCAAGGGATGAAGGGCGAAGAACGCGGCGACGAAGAAGGCGGGGACGGGCCGTCCGGTCGTCTGGACCAGAAACGCGAGGAGCAACACGGCGTTGATCGCATGCAACAGGACGTTCACGAGGTGGTGGGCACCCGGATCCATGCCGAACCACTCCACATCGAGCATGTGGGAGAGCCAGGTCAGCGGATGCCAGTTCGCTTTGTGGAACGTCGTAAAGGCCCACACCGCGCCATCGGCCGTGAGGCCTGCGGCCACCTGCGAGTTCTCGTACACGTAGCCCGGATCGTCGTAATTGACGAAGCCTGCCTCCGACAGCGGCCAGAACGTGATCAGCGTCACCACGAACAGGGCCAGGGCAAGCCACGGGCTCGACCGGGCCATCTCCTAGCCCTCGCGCAAGACGACCCTCACGGCGGAGGAGACGCTCGAGCCATAGAACCGCTCGCCGATCCGTGTGAAGCGCTCAGCGAGGTCGGTCAC
>JAPOLW010000209.1 GCA_029976905.1 bacterium
CTCAAGAACAATCAAAAGCTTTGGAGCCGTTAGATGTAGATTTATTACAGGAGCTTAGGAAAAAACATAATCTCTAAAATGTAAAGTATACTTTACAAAAAAGATGAACTATAATCCATCCCCGCTTGTCAAAATGAAAACATCGGGAAAACTATATAAACAAATAAAAATAAATGTCAAAAAACGTTAGGATCTCTTTATACATATTAATTCCAGTAATAGCCCATGTTCTCCGAGCTGGTCGGTCCGTCGTCGGCCTACGCGCAGGGAGGGGAGTCGGCCGAACTTCGCCGCGCTCGCAAGCGACTCCAACTCGAGGGCGGAGGGCTGCGCCTGGATCACCTGGCTTCGACTTTGCCGCAGAATCTTGGCGTCCTCGAAGGGGTCTTCGGCGGCCTCGGCGCCATGTTGGCACTCATCGGAGGCTTTGCCGCGTTCAGGCGCGCGCCCCTCTTCGCCCTCACCGTGCCCTACATCACGGTAGCGACGCTCTTCTTCAGCCTGTGGAGACGGCCCGATCCCCGCTACCTCCTCGGTGCCATCCTGCTCGTCTCCATCCTCATCGTCTACGGTGCCGCGAAGGTGGTGGCTTCCTCCGGGGTTCTCCGCAGACGCGGAGTCGGTGTCGCGTCGACGCTGGTCGTCGTCGGACTCTCCTGGGGGGTGGTCTGTTGGTGGGTGGGGATGCCTGATTTCTCCGAGGAGAGTGCGCGCCCCTGGGTGACACTCGCGTTGGAGGCCATGATCGGCGGTGGGCTCCTCGCGGGGGCGACGCTGCCGGCGAGGTCGGCGGCGCGCATCTTCGCGGTCGGCACCAGCCTCCTCCTCGCTCTCCTCGTGGGTTGGCGAAGTTCGACGTCTCTCGCGTCTCGGGGGAGCTTTCAGGCCGAGCAGGTCGCGGTGGCCCGGCAGACAATCGAAGAGGCGACGGGGGAGCGCGCCGTCATCATCACGACGACCGACATCGGGCGACCCGCCGAGAACATCAACTTCTACACCGACGTCGATGCCGTCTATCTGCGAGAGGTCATGCGGTGGGGCATTACGCCGCCGTACTTCATGGACCAGCTCGCGCGGGAGGGTTTCGAGGTCTATCTGCTGCTGCCCCCCGAGGCGGCGCGGCGATGGATCACCAGCAATTTCGTCTATCGGTGGTTCCGGCCCGAGATGATCGCCGAGGTGGCGCCCTCCGAGGCGCGCCGCTGGTTTGTCGCCTCCGCGCAGCACGACGGTGTGCATCTCTGGTTCGTCCGGATGCATCGCCGCCCCGAGGCCCTTCCTCGCGAGTGACAATTTCGCCGGGCAGGCGGGCCCGCGCGGTCGGCGTTTACCCGGCGAGGCGCGCTCGAAGGATTTCGTTGACTGCTTTCGGGTTTGCTTTGCCGCCGGTGGCCTTCATGACCTGGCCGACAAAAAACCCCAGCAGCTTGTCCTTCCCCCCGCGATATTCCGCAACCTTGTCGGGGTTCTTCTCGAGGACGGTGTCGATCGCCGCGGTGATTGCTCCCTGGTCGGTCACTTGCCGCAATCCGCGGCGCTCCACCACTTCGGCGGGGGGTTCCGCGCTCTCTTGCATGTCCTCGAAGACGGTCTTGGCAATCTTGCCGCTGATCGTGCCGTCGTCGATCAACCGCACCAGGCCGGCGATCTGTTCGGGCGTGACGGGCCATCGCTCGATCACCAGGGGCTCGTCGAGCCGTGCCTCCCGTAGGACCCGCAGCACGTCGCCCATGATCCAGTTCGAGATCGACTTTGCGTTGTCGTGCAGGGCCACCGCAGCCTCGAAGTAGTCGGCCAGGTCGCGCCGGGCGGTCAGAACCTCCGCATCGTATGCCGGCAGGCCATATTGGTCGACGAAGCGGCTGCGCCGCTCGCGGGGGAGTTCGGGGAGTGCGTCGCGGATTCCGTCGACCCGGCCGGGTTCGATCGTGAGTGGTAGGAGGTCGGGCTCGGGAAAATACCGATAGTCGTGCGCGTGTTCCTTGGAGCGCATCGGCGTGGATCGTCCGCGATCGGCGTCCCAGTTCCGGGTTTCCTGGACGATCCGGCCGCCGTCTTCGAGGATATCGATCTGTCGCCGGATCTCGGTATCGATCGCTCGCTCGACACTGCGAAAGGAGTTCATGTTCTTGATCTCGGTGCGTGTCCCGAGCGTCTCCGCGCCGACGCGGCGGACCGACACGTTGGCATCGCAGCGAAAACTTCCTTCTTCCATGTTCCCGTCGCAGACCTCGAGGTATTGGAGGATACAACGAAGGGCGCGAAGATAGGCGCCCGCCTCGGCGGGCGAGGAAATGTCGGGTTCGCTCACGATCTCCATGAGCGGGACGCCGGTGCGGTTGAGATCGACGAGCGAATGCTGGTCGTGTGCGTCGTGGATGCTCTTGCCCGCGTCCTCCTCCATATGGATGCGTGTGAGCCGCACCCGTTTGGTTCCCTCGGTGGTTTCGATGTCGATGTGGCCGCCAACCGCGAGGGGCTCGTCGAACATGCTGACCTGATAGCCCTTGGGTAGATCTGGGTAGAAGTAGTTCTTCCGAGCCCACCGTGCGACCGGGGGGATCTGGCAATGGGTTGCGACACCGGTGCGGAGGGAGAATTCGAGGGCACGTTCGTTCAGCACCGGTAGGACGCCGGGAAAACCCATGCACACCGGGCAGGTATGGGCGTTGGGAGAGGCACCGAACTTCGCCGAACACCCGCAGAAGAGCTTCGACTCGGTGAGGAGTTGGGCGTGAACCTCGAGGCCGATGACGGGCTCCCAGCCGCCGTAGTTCGTCGCCTGCTCGTCCGCGGGTGTCGTTTGGCTCATGCCCTTCCTCCCTTGGTTGGCGCCCGTGTCGGCATCAGACAGGCCCCTCGGCCGTCGGCGGGGCGGGGGAACGACTGTGGAAGTCCGTGTCGCGTTGGTAGGCGTCGGCGGCTTGCAGCGCGGTGGCCTCGGCAAAGGCCGGTGCGATGAGTTGCAGCCCGATCGGAAGCCCGTCCTCGTCGAAACCGCACGGGACGCTGAGGCCGGGGAGTCCGGCGAGGTTGGCGGGCACGGTGAAGATGTCGGTGAGGTACATGCTGAGCGGATCGTCTCGTTCACCGAGCCGGAAGGCGGTCGTGGATGCGGTCGGGCTCGCGATCAGGTCGCAGGACTCGAAGGCGCGTGCGAAGTCCTCGCGGATCAGGGTGCGGACCCTCTGGGCCTTCAAATAGTAGGCGTCGTAGTACCCCGCCGAGAGCGCGTAGGTCCCCAGGAGAATACGGCGCTTGACCTCCGTTCCAAAGCCCTGGTCGCGGGTCTCGCGGTACATATCGAGAAGCGGCTGGCCGTCGCCCGCCCGCAACCCGTATTTCACGCCGTCGTAGCGGGCCAGGTTCGACGAGGCCTCGGCCGTCCCGACGAGGTAGTAGGTGGCAACCGCGTAGCGGGTATGCGGCAGGCTCACGTCGACGATCTGGGCGCCGCGTGACCGAAGGATCTCGATCGCTTGTCGGGTCGCCTTGTCCACGCCGTGATCGAGTCCTTCGACGGAGTATTCCCTGGGCACGCCAATACGGAGCCCGGAGACGTCTCCGGTGAGAGCGCCCTCGTAGTCGGGGACCTCCCGGGGCGCCGAGGTCGAGTCTCTGGGGTCGTGTCCGGCGATGACCCCGAGCAGGATTGCGACGTCACGCGCGGTGCGTCCGAACGGGCCTACCTGGTCGAGGGAGGAGGCATAGGCGATGACCCCGTAGCGCGAGCAGCGTCCATAGGTGGGTTTCAGACCGACGACGCCACAATAGCTCGCCGGCAATCGGATCGAACCGCCGGTGTCGGTTCCAAGGGAACCCAGGCATTGGCCGGCCGCGACCGCCGCTGCCGATCCACCCGACGAGCCGCCGGGAACGCGCTCGAGATCCCACGGATTTCGGGTCGCGCCGAAGGCCGAGTTTTCGTTGGACGAGCCCATCGCAAACTCGTCCATGTTCGCCTTTCCGACGAGGACAGCCCCAGCGCGGGCCAATCGGTCGGTGGCGTCGGCGTCGTAGGGCGGGACGAAATCGCCCAGGATCTTCGAGGCGCAGGTCGTGCGGACGCCCGCCGTGGCGAAGATGTCCTTCAAAACGACAGGGATTCCGAGCAATCCGGAGGTCTCGCCGCGGACCCGGCGCTTGTCCGCGGCCCGGGCCTCGGCCAGGGCTCGTTCTCCGGTCACGGTGATCAGAGCGGCGATCGTCGGCTCGGTTGCGGCGATTCGTTCGAGGTGGGCGTTCGTCAGCTCGACCGACGTCGTCTCCCCGGCGTCGAGGGCGCGTCGGGCCTCTTCGATGGTGCGCAGTTCCACCGTCTTGGTCATTCCAGGATCTTGGGCACCCGGAGGTACGTCCCATCCCGATCCGGCGCACCAGCAACCATCTGCTCGGCGCGGTCTTCGTTCCGGACGCGATCCTCTCGAACGGGAGCGGGCGTATCGACGGTGCTGGCGGTGGCCTCGACGGAGGAGGTATCGACCTCGCTCAATTGTTCCACATAGCCGAGGATGGCCTCGAGTTCCCCACGCAGGGCGGCGCGCTCGTCTTCGGTGAGGCCGAGGCGCGCCAGCATCGCGATGTGGTCCACGTCTTCCAGCGTGACCGGCATTTGTTATGCGTTAACAGCGGTCGGGCGGGGCGGCAATTTGGCCGCATCGGGATCGCCCGTCGGCGTTTCCCTTCACGAGATCAGGAGTGAATCCATGGCAGAGGCCTCACCGCGCAAGGCGGGCATCTACGTCACGACCGTGTTCCTGGTGGCTCTCGCCGCAGCCAGCGGATACGCGCTGCATGCTCTGGGGGCTTCCGCGTCGGCCCTCGCCGATCTGCGCGCGACGCTTGCCGGGGCGACGTTGGCCGAGTCGTTCGGCCGGGCCCGGGATTCCGGCATCCTGCCGTGGCTGCTGATCCCGACCCTGGGGCCGCTACTCGCGGCTCTTCTGCTTCTGGTCCTGGCGCCGCGAAGCCGCTCCCCCGGCGCTCCCGCGGCGGAGTCGACGGGCGACGCGCCGGCAGAAGAGGTCTCTCCTCCCGACCCGTCGGCGCCTGGCCTGCGTTTGTTGGCGGCGCTCCAGGAGGAGGCCCGTCTGATCGATTTCGTGCGCGAGGACCTCGATGAGTACAGCGACGACCAGGTGGGGGCGGCGGTGCGGGGCATTCACGCCTCCTTGCGCAAAGCGATCGAGGAGCGCCTGACCCTGGCGCCGGTCCTCGAGGGAGAGGACGGGGACTCCGTGGAGGTCCCGGCGGACTTCGAGCCGGCGCTGATCCGGGTTACCGGGAATCCCCAGGGAGACCCTCCCTATCGAGGGGTTCTGAGGCACGGGGGCTGGCGTGCCCGCGGGGCGCGCCTGCCGTCGCCCACGCCCGGGAGCGACGCGGGAATCCTCGCTCCGGCCGAGGTCGAGGTCGGCGGGGAATGAGCGAGCGCGGAGACGACGCGCGCTTCGTCGCCGGCATCGATCTCGGCACCACGAACTCGGTTCTTGCCTACTGCGATACCGCCGCCGGAGAGGATGCGCGGATCGAGCTCCTCGAGGTGCCCCAGCTGGTGTCCCCTGGTTCGGTGGAAGCGCGCACTCAGCTGCCCTCGTTTTTGTTGTTTCCACGAGCGCAGGAGATGACGGCGAAGTCGATTCGCCTGCCCTGGGGGACCCCCGAGGGCGGGCGCGTCGCGGGGACCCTCGCGGCCCGGCGGGCCTCCGAGGAACCCGAGCGGGTCGTCTCCTCGGCCAAGTCCTGGTTGTGCAATCCGAGCGTCGATCGAACGGCTCCGCTGCTCCCGTGGGTGGCGGGCGACCAGCCCAGCGAGTCGGTCGAGCGCATTTCGCCGGTGGAGGCGTCGGCGGCCTACCTCGGGCATCTTCGTGATGCGTGGGATGCGAGCGTGGGCAAGGCGGCCAAGGCGCCGCTCGTCGAGCAGGATGTGGTGCTGACCGTTCCAGCGTCGTTCGACGCAGCGGCGCGAGAGCTCACGGTCGAGGCCGCGACGCGGGCCGGCTTCCAGAACCTTCATCTCCTGGAGGAACCCCAGGCCGCCGTCTACGCGTGGCTCGATCAGGTGGGTGACCAGTGGCGCGAGCAGGTTGCCGTCGGCGACGTCCTCCTGGTTTGCGATGTGGGGGGCGGGACGACGGACTTGAGCCTCGTTCTCGTGGACGAAGAGGACGGAGGTCTGGCGCTGACCCGGGTCGCCGTTGGCAGCCACATCCTGCTCGGCGGGGACAACATGGATCTCGCTCTGGCGTTCGCCGTGCGCGGAGACCTCGCCCGCGAGGGCAAGCGGCTGGATGCCTGGCAGTTGCGCGGCCTGGTGCAGAGTTGCCGCGAGGCCAAGGAGCGGCTGCTCGCAGAAGACGGCCCCGACAAGGTCGCGATCTCGATCCTCGGTCGTGGCAAGAAGTTGATCGGAGGCACGCTTCGGAGCGAGCTCACCCGCACGCAGGTGAACGAGTTGTTGCTCGACGGCTTTTTCCCGGCGGTTGCAGCCGATGCGCGGGTAGAGCGGGACGATGGTGCCGGTCTCTCCGAAATGGGGCTGCCCTTCGCCTCGGATGCGGCCGTGACACGACACATGGCGGATTTTCTCGGGGCGCAGCGTGGCGCCGTTCAGGCCGCTCGCGGAGCCGATGCTGCGCCGCTGCCGACGGCTCTCCTCTTCAACGGCGGGGTCATGGCC
>JAPOLW010000020.1 GCA_029976905.1 bacterium
CTGCAGCGACGCGCGCGCGGCGCCCCGGATTGCGCTGAAGCGTCACCGACCACATAAGCGGACGCTGTCGTGGGAGGCTGACACCAAGGGCGCCGTGCGGCTGCCTCCGCACAACGCCGTCCGGAGCCGCCCCCCGTAGGGCCGGTCGTGCCGAAAGAGTGGAGGCGCGGATGCGCATTGGACTCGCCTACATCGCAACGGATCTCTCGATGGATCCGGTCGAACTCGCGCGGGAGGCCGACGTGCGGGGCTTTTCCTCCCTTTTCCTCTCCGAACATACCCACATCCCGGTGAGCAGGCTCACGCCGCCGCCCACCGGCGACGAGGTCCTCGGGGAAGAGTACAAGAGGATGCTCGACCCCTACGTCGCGATCGCTGCCGGTGCCGCGGTGACCGAGCGACTTCGCTTCGGAACCGGGGTCGGGTTACCCGCCCAGCATGATCCGATCACCTTCGCCAAGCAGATCGCGACTCTCGACCGGTTGTCCGGGGGGCGATTCCTCTTCGGGATCGGCTATGGATGGAATCGGGAAGAGATGGCCGATCACGGAGTCGCCTTTGGCACCCGGCGCGCCATCGTTCGCGAGACGATCCTCGCGATGCGTTCGTTGTGGATGAACGAGGTTGGGGAGTTTCGGGGGGAACACGTCGAGGTCTCGCCGAGCTGGGCGTGGCCCAAGCCGGTGCAGACGCCCCATCCTCCGATTCTGCTTGGCGGAGCCGCCGGCCGAGTCACCCTCGACGATGAAGAGCTCGGAGAGGGCCGGGTCGCGCTCCTGACAATCGGCGAGCTTTCCGGGGAGTGATCCGGAGTCCAGAGCTCCCTTGCGCCGCGCGAGATCCTTGGCCTTGCGCGTCGCTTCGCGCACACGCGCCGCCTCGACGCATTTGGCCACGATCTTCTTGGCCTCGGACGGATTCTCTTCGAGGAAGTTGCCCAGCCCCTCGTTGACGATCTGCTGTACGATGCCTTCGACTTCACTGTTGCCGAGCTTGGTCTTGGTCTGCCCCTCGAACTGCGGTTCGGGAACCTTCACCGCGATGACGACGGTCAGACCTTCGCGAACATCGTCGCCTTCGAGAGCCTCTCCATCTTTTTTCAGAATGCCGTTTCGCAGAGCGTAGTTGTTGATCGTCCTCGTCAGGGCCGCCTTGAACCCGGAGAGATGGGTACCACCTTCGTTGGTGTTGATGCTGTTGGCGAAGGTGTAGATCGTCTCGTTGTAGCCCTCGTTCCACTGCATCGAGACTTCCATGAAGATGCCGTCACGCTCGCCTTCGATGTAGATTGCCTTGGGATGGATCGACGTCTTCGCGGTCCCGAGATGCTCGACGAAGGAGGCGATTCCACCCGGGTAGTGGAATTCGTGGGATCTCTCGCTCTGCTTGTCCTCGATCGATATTCGGAGACCTCGATTGAGAAACGCCATCTCTCGAAGCCGCTTCGAGAGGGTATCGAAGTTGAACTCGGTGCTCGGAAAGATCAGGGGGTCGGGCTTGAACGTGATCTGGGTTCCGCGACTCTGGGTGCTGCCGATCTCCGTCAGGCGATCGTCCGGGACCCCACGGTGGAAGCGCTGGAAGTGGACCTTCCCGTCGCGCCAGATCTCCATCTCCAGATGTTCCGAGAGTGCGTTGACCACGGAGATCCCGACGCCGTGCAGCCCCCCGGAGACCTTGTAGGCACCTTTGTCGAACTTGCCGCCTGCGTGCAGCTTGGTCAGGACGACTTCGGCTGCCGAGATGCCTTCGGTCGGATGGAGATCGACGGGGATGCCTCGCCCATCGTCGGACACCGTGACGCCGCCGTCGACGTGGATGGTGACCGAAATCGCCGCGCAATGGCCCGCCAGGGCCTCGTCCACCGAGTTGTCCACGACCTCGTAGACGAGATGATGGAGGCCTCTTTCGGTAGTGTCCCCGATGTACATTCCGGGGCGTTTGCGCACCGCCTCGAGGCCCTCGAGGACCTTGATCTGGCTGGCGCCGTAACCGGCGCCGACCCCGCTCTGCGTATCGGTAGATTCCATAGATATTTCGGTAGTTTGTGGGCTCCGAGGAACCCTCTGAATCTAGCAGAAGAGAGCGCGGGAATGAAGGTCGGCCGGCGACCTTCGGAACAGGTCCGGAACGGGGTCTGAACCCCGCTTCAAAGACGCATGGGCATGACGACGTAGCTGTAGGTATCGTCGCCTTCGGTCCGGATCACGCCGGGGCTCACGTCGTCGCTGAGGCCGATTTCGACCCGGGGCTCATCGGGCAGGATCGCCAGAACGTCGGTCAGGTAGCGCGAGTTGAAACCGACGGTCATCTCCTCGCCGTCGAAGGGAATTTCGATCTCTTCGCTCGCCTCGCCGAAATCGGGGCTGCTGGCAGAGACGGTGAGCTGTCCGCTCGACAACGCCAACCGTACGCCCCGCGACCGATCGCTGGCAACGACCGAGACACGTTTGAGAGCCGAGAGAAGATCGTCCTTGGGGATCGCGACGCGGAACTTCACGTCGTTTGGAATCACCTGCTCGTAGTTCGGAAACTCTCCATCGATCAGACGCATGACGAGCTCGACGTCCGCCATCTCGGCGCGAACGACGTTCCCGCCGACCGTCATCGCGACCTCCCCCTCCTTGCCCTCGAGAAGGCGACGCAGCTCGGCGAGGCCTTTTCGTGGGAGGATGAGGCCCTTCTCGGGTGGCTTCACACCGGGGATCGGCTGATCGACGAGGGCCAGGCGATGCCCGTCGGTACCGACGAAACGAACCGAATCTTCGCCTCCGGTGAGGAAGACGCCACCGAGGTGGGCCCTCGTATCATCGGTCGAAACCGCGAACAGGGTCCGGTCGATCATGGCGCACAGCGTCGCCACGTCCATCCGGAATCTCGAGCCATCCTTGGCCTCCGCCTGCGGAAAGGTCGGGAAATCTTCGGCCGGAAGTCCGACCAGGCGAACGCGGGAGCGTCCCGAAACGACCTCCACGAAGTGGTTTTCGAGCAGGCGGATGGTCACGTCGCCCGGGCGAAGTTCCCGGACGAGTTCGTAGAACTTACGCGCCGCCACGGTGGCGGCACCGGGCTTGCCCACCTTGGCCTGACAACGCCGCTTGATGTGCACCTCGAGGTCGGTGGCGGCGATGGAAAGATCTTCGCCGGCCTCCAGAAGCACGTTGGCCAGGATGGGCATGGTGTTGCGTCTTTCGACCACACCTTGAGCAAGCGACAATGCTTGCGTGAACTCACCCCGATCGATCGAGAACTCCATTGGCATCGCTCTTTCGGTCTTTGCGGCTTCCTTGCCTGCCCTATCTTCTCTTTAGGTTATATAGGAAAACAGTAGTAGTAGGGGGTGTTGAAAGCGGAGACAACCTCGCGAAGCATTCGATCTTCCGAGGTTTTCGCTTGTCGATAGGAAGAGGACGATCGTCCGGAGAAATGGCCGGACCCGATTTCCGCGGTCGTAGGCAACAGCCTCTCCGAAGCTGATCCACAGCCGCTCCACAACGGCGCTACGATGGGGATTTTCCCCGCGCCGCGCAACATCAGGCGCGTCCCCCGGCCAACCGGGCCTCGATCTGCTCGATGGTCGAAGCCAGTACCGGGTCGCTTTCGAGACGACGCGATACGGCCTCGTGGGCGTGCATCACCGTCGAGTGATGCCGTTTCCCGAAGTGCTCCCCGATGACGGGAAACGAGAAACTCGTCAATTTGCGGCACAGATACATCGCGCACTGCCGCACCGGCGCGATGTGTTGCGTGCGTCGCTTGGAGTTCATCTCGTGGACCGTGATGCCGTAGTGGGCGCAGACGACCTCCTGGATCTCGGCGATCGTGATTTCCCGCGGGCGCGAATGAAAGTGTGGCTTGAGCACGGTGCGAGCGAAATCGACAGAAATATCGCAGCCTTGGAGTGATGCACTCGCTCCAAGGCGGGTCAGGGCCCCCTCCAGTTCACGGACGTTGTCGCCGATTTCCTGGGCGATGAAGCCGACGACCTCGGGCGAGAGGGCGAGGCCCTGTTCCTCGGCCTTCTTCTGTGCGATCGCGGTGCGGGTTTCGATTTCGGGCGCCTGGATATCGGCGGTCAATCCCGAGGTGAAGCGATTTCTCAA
This sequence comes from bacterium, assembly GCA_029976905.1. Taxonomy (GTDB): domain Bacteria; phylum Desulfobacterota; class Binatia; order UBA12015; family UBA12015; genus VGTG01. The sequence goes on from JAPOLW010000020.1 coordinate 4,104, forward strand.
GCGTTCTTCGAGGTCGGGAATGTCCTTGGGGAACTTGTCGGACGTCAGGACGATCTGTTTGCGGGCCTCGTGGAGGGTGTTGAAGGTGTGGAAGAACTCCTCCTGGGTCCGCTCCCGGCCGGCGAGGAACTGGACGTCATCGAGAATCAGCAGATCCACCTTGCGGAAGCGATTCTTGAAATCGTCCATCTTGTCGCGCTTGAGCGACGAGATCATGTCGTTGACGAAGGCTTCGCTGGAGAGGAAGACCACCTTTGCCATCGGGTTTTTCTCGAGCACCCGATGGCCGATCGCATTGGCGAGGTGGGTCTTTCCGATGCCGACCGACCCGTAGATGAACAGCGGGTTGTACTGCTCTCCGGGGTTCTTCGCGACGGCCAGAGCCGCGGCGTGCGCGAACTGGTTGCTCACCCCGACGACGAAATTCGAAAAAGTGTAGCGGGGAACGAGGTTTCCAACCCGTGCATTGGCCCGCCGCCGCGCGGGTCGCCGGGCCGCAGGCGAGCGACGGTCCCGGTCCTTTTCTGCGGTGGGGTTCGGTTGGAAGAGTTCGCGTTGACGCGCGGCCTCGACGCGGAAGAGGATCTCCGGAGCGGGATGTTTCTCATCACCAAAGGAGGCTCGCAGCGCCTCCATGTAGTTCCGGGTCACCCAATCGCGGTAGAACTTCGATGGAGCTTCGAAGAGCACGCGTCCCTCGCCGCACTCTTCGACGCGCAGAGGCTTGATCCAGACGTCGAAGTTACTGTCCCCCAGCGACTTCTTCAGTCTCTCCCGAGCGCGCTGCCAGGTGTGCATAGACCCAACACCCCCCAATCACCCAAACGGCTTGTTCACAACCTTGTCCACAGGTGTGAACAAAGGCAGAATTTTTCGAAGAAACAGGAACTTAACGGTGTTCCCAAACACGTTTTCCGAAGACCCGGAGAAAAAGGTCGAGTTCGAGGTCCGTGGCTGAACGAAGAGCAGGTTCCGGCCACCGTCGACGGCCGGCGCCGGTAGGTACTACGAAGCGGGATTTGTGGAAAGCCGGTTCGCTGGCGAAACAGGTCATGCACCAAGAACCGTGTGAGGCCGGTCTTCTAGGTGCGCGAGATGAAAGTTGCAAGACGAAAACAAGACGAAGTGTCGAACCCATCGAAACTAACGGGGAAAAAAATTTCCGCGCGCATCATTCGGACACCCCAATGAGCGGCGTTGCGCACCGTCTGTGACTTTAACTATCCTCTGCGAGACCGTGCAGGACACATCTCGAAAGCTTCTCGCGCGCGCTGAACGAGTCATACCAGCGGGTGTGAACAGCCCCGTGCGCGCGTGGGGCGCGGTCGGCGGCGAACCTCGATTCCTGGTGCGTGGCCGAGGTGCCTACGTCTGGGATGCAGACGGCAACGAGTACGTCGATCTGGTGTGTGCCTTTGGTCCTCTCATTGCCGGACACGCGCACCCCGACGTGCTGCATGCGTTGAGCAACGCGGCTCGACGTGGCACGGGATTCGGCGCACCGAACCCCGTCGAAATCGAATTGGCCGAAGCAATCGTGGAGGCCTTCGCGTCGATGGAGAAGGTTCGACTGGTCACCTCGGGCACCGAAGCGACCATGACCGCCTTGCGAATCGCGCGCGGCGCGACCGGGCGGGCTCGCATCATCAAATTCGACGGAAACTACCACGGCCACAACGATGGTCTTCTGGTGCGTGCGGGTTCGGGATCCGCCACGCTCGGCGTTCCCAGCAGCGCCGGGGTTCCGGAGGGGATCTCCGAGCTGACCAGCGTGGTGGACTACAACGACATCGAAGGCCTCGAGGCTTCCCTGCGGGCGGACCCTCCACCCGCCGCCGTCATCGTCGAGCCCGTGGCGGCCAACATGGGCGTGGTTCCACCGGTTCCGGGGTTTCTCGAAAAGGTCGTCGAACTCGCCCACGAGGTCGGCGCCCTGGTCATCTTCGACGAGGTGATCAGCGGCTTCCGCGTCGCCCGGGGCGGCGCGCAGGAGCGGTACGGTGTGCACGCGGACATCACCTGTCTGGGGAAGGTGATCGGTGGGGGATTACCGGTGGCCGCAGTTGGGGGTCGTGCGGAGTACATCGATCTACTCGCCCCGACCGGACCCGTCTACCAGGCGGGAACCCTCTCGGGAAACCCGGTGGCCTGTACAGCCGGACGAGAGACCGTGCGGTTGCTCGACGAAGCTGCCTACGCGACGCTGGAGAGCCGCGGAGAGCGCCTCGAGAACGGACTAAGGGAGATCATTGCGTCTTCGGGCGTCGAGGTCTGTGTGCAGCGCGTAGGCTCTCTGATGACCCTTTTCTTCGGCGTCTCCGAGGTGCGCGACTTCCGCGACGCCTCCGCGACCGACACCGCGGCGTTCGCGCGCTTCTTTCGCAAGATGATCGATGGTGGCATCAACATCGCACCGTCGCAGTTCGAAGCCTGGTTCCTGTCGCTGGCCCACGGAGATGCGGAGATCGATCGCATCCTCGAGGTGGCCGCGCACGCGCTGTCGTCCTGAGAGCACGACGTGCCGGGGTCGCAGGAGACGCGCACGAAACGCCCTGACCCGCGCCTCTCGCCGCGCGCGATGCGCATCCAGATGGCGGGCATGGGGCTCGAGTTCGTCTCGGTGGTGCTCGGCGGCCTCGCGCTGGGCTATTATCTGGACGATTGGCTGAATACCGAGCCGACCTTCGTCCTGGTCGGGGTGTTCGGGGGTCTGTTGGGGTCGATGTACCGGTTGATCCGCCTCTCCCGGCGCCTCGACCGCCTGCGCCGCGCCGAGCAGGGCGACGCGGGCCACTGACGTGTCGGCCGCGGACAACGCCCTGCGCCTCGGTCCGATCGCGGCGTGGCAGGGAGGAATCGTCCTGGTCGCAACGACCGCGCTGAGCCTGCTTGGCCGTGGATCGACGCCCAGTCTGCTCGCCGGGGCCGGCTTCATGCTGGCAAGCCTGACACTGCAGCGCTTCGCGGTGCAGGCCGCCTTTCGTCGGGGGCGCTCCCCCGGGCGGGCGTTGTTTTTCGTGGTCTTGAAGCTCGCTCTCGTCCTCGGTGTGCTCTACGTCGGCCTGCAAACGGCCCTACTGGGGCCGGTCTCCTTCGCGGCCGGAGCGACCAGCTTGCCCATGGCGATCGTCGCCGATGTCTGCTACCAAAGCTGGTCTTCGCGGGGCGTGGATACGCCACCGCGGGTCCGAGGATAACCGCTTCATGGAACACCCCGTTACCTGGGCAGGATTGCTCGAAATTCCGGAGCTTTGGAGCTCCGTCCTTACGGGTCTCTTCGTCATCGGCGGTCTTCTTCTGCTCGCCGTGCGAGCCCGGTCTGCGGTGACCAGCGAGGGCGCCATCGTTCCGGACGCGGGACTTACGCCGCGCAACGTCTTCGAACTCCTGGTCGAGGCGATCGGTGGGTTGAGCGAGCAGGTGATCGGCCACGGGAGCCGGGTCTACGTCCCGCTTCTTGCGACCTTCTTCTTGTTCATCCTGGCATCGAATCTGCTCGGCCTGGTGCCGGGATTCGTTCCACCGACCTCCGATTTCGACATCACGCTCGCCCTCGGCATCTGCTCGTTTCTGATCTTCAACTATTACGGTCTGAAGGTGAACGGCATGGACTACATCAAGCATTTGATGGGTCCGATGCTGGCGCTGGCGCCGTTGATCTTCGTCCTCGAACTGATCGGCGTTCTGGTGCGGCCACTTTCGCTGGCTCTTCGCCTCTACGGCAACATGTCCGGTGACCATCTGGTCCTCGACATCTTCATCGACCTGACCAAGATCGGCGTCCCGGTCATCTTCTACATGCTGGGAACGCTGGTGTCGGTCATTCAAGCTTTCGTATTCACGCTTCTTTCGATGATCTACATCGCCCTCTCCGTCGCTCACGACGAGGGGCATTGAGCACTCGCGGAGCGCTCACGACATCGACGCAGGTCGGACTTCCGGGCCCGGGTGGGGTGAGGAAGAGGATAGAGGCAGGCCCATCGAATCCGGCCGGGCGGGAAAGGAGAATTCGCAAATGAATCGCATCAGTGGACTCATTTTGATCGTGCTTTTCGGAGCTCTGGCCATTCTCGCGCCGGGTACCGCGTTTGCCGCCGACGGCGGCTACGGTGGCTCCGATTCGATGATCGCTCTCGCGGCAGGCATCGCCATCGCGGGTGCGGCCATCGGCGCGGCCCTCGGACAGGGCCGTGGCATGGCGGCGGCGATGGAGTCGATCGGGCGCAACCCGAACTCGGCCGACCGCCTCCAGACTCCGATGATCCTTGGTCTCGCGTTCATCGAGGCGCTGGCCATCTACGCCTTCGTGATCGCGTTCCTGCTCCAGGGCAAGATCGGTTAGTTGGTATCGAGCGACGCTCCGCGCCCGGGTGATTTTCGCCCGGGCGCGGGGGCGCCGTCTCCCCCGGCCGCGCGTCGGATGCCCCGCTCCGTTTGACAGCCTCGGCGAGTCCCGCGTATTGAGAAGGGGACTCGATCCACAGAGGCCCTGGGGGCCAGATGGGGGGGTGGAGTGGCGGAAGAGGAAGAGGTTCAGGGAGCCTCGAAGGCGCAACCACGGATCGCCATGGCGGGCCAGGTCTTCGGGCGTCGGCGCACGGTCTTTGCCGCCGTACCAATCGCGGTCATCAAGCCCAACCCGCAGCAGCCGCGCCAGCATTTCGACCCGGAGGGGCTGGCTGAACTCGCGGAGTCGATCAAGGCGCGCGGTCTCCTGCAACCGGTGATCGTGCGCCGGGATCCGGACGGGGGCTACACCCTGGTCGCGGGGGAGCGGCGTCTGCGAGCCGCCGAGTTGGCGGGCGTTGGACTGGTCCCGGCGATCTTGAGCAACCACGACCTACTGGAAGTCGCTCTGGAGGAGAACATCCAGAGGCAGGACCTCAATGCCCTCGAGGAAGCCGAGGCGCTCTCCGTTCTGGCCACCGAGCGCGACCTCTCGCACGCCGACCTGGCCCAGGTCATCCACAAGAGCCGGCCCTACGTCTCGAACACCATGGCGCTCACCCGCCTGCCCGAGGAAATCAAGCGCGAGTACCTCGATGACGGCGCGGTCGTTCCCCGCGAGATCATGATCAGCATCGCGCGTCAGGACTCGCCCGAGAAAATGCAGGCGCTCTGGAAGCGGGTCAAACTCGGCACGTTGTCGGTGCGGCGATTCCGCGAGCAGGTCGTGCCGCGACCCCCGGTCGCGCCGGTTCGCCAGGCCCTTCGGACGAGTCGCAAGATGGCGCGCGCCCTGCGCGAAATCAGCGGTGTCACGTCGCTCGAAGAGGCACAGGCGCGCACCCTGCGGCGCTCGCTGCTGCGGACCCGCAAGGTCATCGATCGGATTCTCGCCGAGTTGCCGCAGTCCGAGAAGACGGCGCCGGCCCCGAAGCGCGACGAAAGGGCCCTGGTCGCGGTCCGCGGCTGACGGGGCACCCCCGACGCCATGGACCGTCGCACGGTGGTCGCGGCGTCGCGTGCGCCCGGGGAGTGCGGCGGGTCGGTTTTTGGCCTCGCGCCTGTGGCGACAACTCGGCGGTCCGGGTAGACCGGGGTTCGTGGACGGGAGGCGAACGAGGATGAAGGCACTGGTCACCTGGATGGTTCTGGGGATCGTGGCGGCAGCGACGCCCGCGATGGCGCAACCGACGGGCCCGGGAGTCGGTGGGACGTGGGAGTGTGCTGGACAGGCGGCGCAGCGGCCCTACGTTTGCGACATCGGCGAGGCCCGGCCCCTGTCGATGGCGAGCTTCTCACAGGTCTTGCGCGAGGACGCCGCGATCCGGGCCGTCGTGGCCCGGATCGGCGTGCCAGACGCGGTCGAGTTGCAGCGGGTCCTCGTGAACGATCCCTGGCTCGGTTACGAGTTCCGCGCGTACTACCGCGAGTACGACCAGATGTACGTTTTTGGTCGGGCCTTCATCCTGGGGAACCCCGAGGTCACGCTGTTACGCCACCAGGGCCCGATTCCGGAGAGTTGGCTCGCCCGTAGACGACCCGTCCAGACCGAGGCCGATGCCGCCCGGCGAGCCGACGAGGCCGCGGACCGTGCCGAGGCAATTGCGGATCGCGCCGAGAGGCTCGCGGATCGGGCCGAGAGCATCGCCTACGCGATGGCGGCGGACTTTCCCCGCCAGTTGCGCAAACGTTAGCTCTGCTCCCGGGCCCATGCGGGGACTTGTCTGGGACGGGCACCGGCTTCGGTTCGTCGACGCGATACCATCGCCGGTGCGAACCGCCGAGACAGCCCTCGTCCGGGTCCGGTTGGCCGGAATCTGCTCGACGGATCTCCAGATCCTGCGCGGTTACATGGGTTTCCGGGGCATCCCCGGTCATGAGTTCGTGGGCGAGGTGATCGAGGGGCCGGCGCCGTGGCCGGGGCGGCGGGTCGTCGGTGAAATCAATTTTTCCTGCGGTCGTTGCGTGACCTGTCGGAACGGCCACCGCCGGCACTGTCCGACCAGGACCGTTCTCGGGATCCAGGGTGCCGACGGAGCCTTCGCCGATTTCGTGCGAATTCCGGTGGCGAATCTGCATGCCGTTCCCGACGAGGTCGACGACCAGACCGCCGTCTTCGCGGAGCCGCTTGCTGCGGCGCACGAAGCGGCCCTGCAGACTGCCGCCCTCACCGGGGGGCGGACGACGGTCGTGGGGGCCGGTAAGCTGGGTCTGCTGGTCGCGCAGGTCCTGACGGCGCGTGGCGATGACGTTTCGGTGGTCTGCCGCAACGACGTTGCGACGCAGCGCGCGGCTGGCCTCGGTCTGCAAGTCACCGACGCGCGGGGTGCCGAGCGCGGGCGCGATCTGGTCGTCGACGCAACGGGATCGCCCGAGGGTCTGTCGATCGCGATGGGACTGGTGCGGCCCCTGGGCACGATCGTCGCGAAGACGACGATTGCGACCGCGCATACGATCGACCTCGCGCCGCTGGTGATCCACGAGATTTCTCTCGTCGGATCCCGTTGCGGCCCCTTCGCACCGGCGCTCGAAGGACTGCGGCAAAACGCCGTTTCGGTGAAACCGCTCGTCGATGCGGTCTTCCCGCTCTCCCGGGGCCCGGAAGCGCTCGAAGCTGCGGGGCGCCCGGGTGCCCTCAAGATGCTCCTGGCGGTAGGAGAGGATTGAACGCGCGGGCAGTCCCCGCGACGGGGGCCGTCAGGCCGATTTCTTCAGACTGCGGTCGCGCAGCGAGATCGAGTGGCGCTTGCCGTTCACGCGTCGGAACGGGAACCGGTACATTCCGCGCGCGCCTTGCTCCTGCTGACGAGAACGCCAGTCCCGAAGTCCCCGGCGCACGGTCTCGGGCTCGAAACGCAGCGCCTCGCAGATGTTCTCGAACGAGTAGGGCCAGGCCGTATCCGTCGAGTTGATCCAGCGCTCGGCTTCCTCGAAGAGCCGCCGACTGCGCCGCCCGGTCTCGCTCGCGTAGCGCTGGTAGGTCGCCACCGCATCCTCCATGACAGCGAGCATGAGCCGGATCTCGGGCTGATCGACCCGCTCCCTCTGGACCTGATCGCGATGCTGTCCCGGCGTGATGAGTTCGGGCTCGAAAAGCCGTGCAACCGCATCGTCGGGCAGCGGGTGGTTTCCACCGGCCGCGGGGCCGCTCGTGCCGCCGGGAGGGGGCTGGGAGGGGCTTGATCCGGGCCGTGTCGAGCCCGCCGTCTGCCGGGCCCTGAAGTCCCGCACCGTCGTCGACCCCCGGTGCTCTTTTCGCTCCGGCATTTCTGAAGTACTGTACGTCTCGGACATTGAATCCCCTCTTTGCGATATGGCCGACAAACCGAAAAACCCCATCCTGCCCACGCTGACCCGTCTGGCAGCCGACTCGCTCGTAGAGACTATCGACGGACCGGTGGAGATCGTTAAGCTCGTCGGAAAGGTCATGCCGGTATTGACCCGCTTCGACAGTGGTGAACTCGGATTCCGGATGATGACCCAGATCCGCGAATTGGAGCCTGAGGCGCCGCTTTTGCGGCTCACCAATGCCGACGGGCAGACCCTGAGGGTGGGACTCGACCACGTTTTCGTCCGCGCCGATGGGACCGAGGTTCGCGCCGGCGAAATCACGGAAGGGGCGGAGCTCGACTCCGGCTGGAGCTATCCCGACGGGTACGTCGTTCCGGACGCCGAAGAATATGGAGAGGGCGTGCGGGGAAAATCCTGGCGGCCGCCCGTCATCGTTCGCGGGGTGGAGGGCGGCGAGACCGGACCGCTCTACGGTTTCAGCGTCAAGGAAACCAAGAGCTACTTCCTGACCTTCGGCGCCCGCTCGCGCGCCCAGGAGTAGTCTCCTCGGGCCCCGCCGCCCGCGCGGGGACTGCGTCGTCCGCGGTGGGTCGGGGGCGGCCGGAGATCAGGCCAGCGAGTGACCGTTGGGGCAGCGACGATCCTCGCCGGCTCCGACCGGCTCGGCGCCGCAGCGGGGGCACGCGGGTGTCGACTTCGAGCGCAGTCGCGACAGCAATTCCCTGTCCCGGTCGGCGAAGAACTTGTCTTCGCGAGCGTGCTCGAGGTCGCGAAGTTTGTCGCCGAATCGATCCTTTTGATCGTTGCCCATCGAGAAGGATTCCCGGCGGTCGGGCCGTCCCGGCTCGCGCCGGCGGCCAGCCTACGTTCAAGCGGGTGGCGGGGGCGTCGGCTCGGGAGGGTCTGCCCCTTCGATGTTGCCCGCGGTCGGGTAGAGGATGCGCGTCGCCCACGGATGGGACGCGAGCAGGGGGAGCCCGACGGCGGAGACGGCGAGTCCGATCGCAATCCAGAGCGGGAAACGATGAACCGCCCCGAGCAGGATCATGGCGATTCCCCACAGGGTGATCGCTACGGAGGCGACGAAGCGGATGACGAAGAGCACGACCGGAACCTAGCAAGGGGATCGCCGGGCGTCACCACCGCGGGGGACCGGTCGGCACGGGGGTTGCTGGTCCAAAAACAGTGCTTATCTTCCTTGCGTCCGCAGCTTTTTCTGGGCGGGCCGAAGGAGGAATCAAGCCATGGATCTTCAGCGTCTCACCGAAAAATCACAAGAAGCACTGCGCGTCGCGCAGGGGATCGCCAGCCGGCGAGGACACCAGGGTGTCGACGTCGAGCACGTTCTGGCCGCGCTTCTCGAGGATCAGACCGGTCTTGCCGGCCGTGTCCTCGAAAAGGCGGGGTGCGATGCGAAGGGAGTCGCCGCGTCGATCGAGGCCGCGTTGCGAAAGGTTCCGCAAGTCAGTGGATCGGGCCACAACGCCGACCAGGTCTACGTCACGCAACGCCTGGCACGCCTGTTGGAGCGAGCGGAGTCGGAGGCGAAGGGCCTCAAGGATGACTACGTCAGTGTCGAACACCTTCTGCTCGCGATGGTCGATGCGGATGGTGCTGCAGCACAGGCCTTGAAGGACACAGGCCTCGACCGCGCGGCACTTTTGCGGGCGCTCCAGAGCGTGCGCGGTCGTCAACGGGTCACGAGCCAGAACCCCGAGGCCACCTACGAGTCCCTCGAGAAGTTCGGCCGCGATCTCAACCAGCTTGCCGAGACCGGTAAGCTCGACCCGGTGATCGGTCGCGACGAGGAAATTCGTCGTGTCGTCCAGGTGCTCTCGCGCCGGACCAAGAACAATCCCGTGCTGATCGGCGAGCCCGGAGTCGGCAAGACGGCCATCGCCGAGGGGCTCGCGCAACGCATCGCCAGCGGCGACGTTCCCGAAGGGCTCAAGGGTCGGCGGGTCGTGGCGCTCGACATGGGGGCGCTGGTCGCCGGCGCAAAGTTCCGCGGCGAGTTCGAGGAGCGCCTCAAGGCGGTCCTGAAGGAGGTTCAGTCCTCGGAAGGGGAGATCATCCTCTTCATCGACGAGTTGCACACCGTCGTCGGCGCGGGCGCGGCCGAGGGCTCGATGGACGCGTCCAATCTGCTCAAGCCGCTTCTTGCCCGCGGGGAGCTGCATTGCATCGGTGCGACGACGCTCGACGAATATCGCAAATACATCGAGAAGGACGCAGCTCTCGAGCGGCGTTTCCAACCGGTCTTCGTCGGCCAGCCCTCGGTCGAGGACACGATCTCGATTCTGCGTGGACTGCGGGAACGCTACGAAGTGCATCACAAGGTGCGCATCAAGGACGCAGCCCTCGTCAACGCGGCGACGCTTTCGAATCGCTACATCACCGACCGCTTCCTGCCGGACAAGGCCATCGACCTCGTGGACGAGGCCGCCGCCCGTCTGCGGACCGAGATCGACTCGATGCCCGCCGAACTCGACGAGGTGGCTCGTCGCGTCTTGCAGCTCGAGATCGAGCGTGAAGCTCTGCGCAAGGAGACCGACCAGGCCTCCCGGGATCGACTCGAGCGTCTGGAAAAGGAGCTTGCCGACCACAAGGAGGAGGAGGCGCGCCTGCGGGCGCAGTGGGAGACCGAGAAGGGCGCTCTCGGCGGAGTGGCCGAACACCAAAAGGAACTCGAAGCGGCACGCCTGGAGCTCGAACGGGTCACCCGTCCCGGAAGCGAATACGACCCGGCCCGGGCCAGCGAAATCCAATACAGCGTCATCCCGGAGCTCGAGAAACGGATCGCCGCGGGCGAAAATTCCGGGGAGGGCGGCGCACGACTCATCAAGGATCACGTGGACGCCGAGGACATCGCCGAAGTGGTTGCGCGCTGGACGGGTGTGCCCGTCGCGAAGCTCATGGAGGGCGAGGCCCAGAAGTTGCTCGGACTGGAGTCCCACCTTCACGAGCGGGTCGTCGGGCAGGACGAGGCGGTCACCGCGGTTTCCGACGCCGTCGTTCGGGCGCGATCGGGTCTCGGCGACCCGCAGCGGCCCGTCGGATCCTTCATCTTCCTCGGCCCCACGGGCGTGGGCAAGACGGAGCTCGCCCGAGCCCTCGCCGCGTTCCTGTTCGATGACGAACAGGCGATGGTTCGCATCGACATGTCCGAGTACATGGAGAAACACTCCGTCTCGCGCCTTGTCGGGGCCCCTCCGGGATACGTCGGCTACGATGAGGGGGGTCAGCTCACCGAGGCCGTCCGGCGGCGACCCTTCTCGGTCGTCCTCTTCGACGAAATCGAGAAGGCGCACCCCGACGTCTTCAACGCGCTTCTCCAGATCCTCGACGACGGACGATTGACCGATGGTCAGGGTCGCACCGTGGACTTCAAGAACGTGGTCATCATCATGACGTCCAACGTGGGCAGCGAACTCATCCTCTCCCACGGCCCGGCCATGTCGGACCGAAGCTCGCCCGACTATGCGCGCATGAAGGAGGAGGTCCTGAACGCCCTACGGGCGACCTTCCGACCGGAATTCTTGAATCGCGTCGACGACATCGTCGTCTTCCACGGTCTGAAGCCCGAGGACCTGGAGCGGATCGTGGAGATCCAGCTGGAGCGAATCAAGGAGCGACTCGCCGACCGTCAGATCATCCTCGAGCTCACCGCTGGGGCTCTGCGCCATCTGGCCGAGGTCGGGTACGACCCGGTCTACGGAGCGCGACCGCTCAAGCGCCTTCTGCAACGGGAGATCGAAACGATTCTGGGGCGCAAGATCCTCGCTGGCGAAGTGGCCGACCGATCGACCGTGAAGGTCGATTGGGATGGGTCGGCCCTGCAATTCGACGCCGCCCCCCTCGACGCCGCCGCGTGAGGTGGGGCGGCTCCGGGTCGACGCTCGGAGTCGATTGACAGCGGATGATCGTGTCGGCTAGCGACGAGGTCTGTTCGGGCTTGGGATGGACGCGCGTACAAAGATCCTGGAGACGGCAACACGTCTGTTCGCGACGCACGGCTACGACAGCACCTCGCTCGCCCACGTCGCCAAGGATGCGCACGTCAGTAAAGCGCTCATCTTCTGGCACTTCGAGAGCAAGGAGGCTCTGTACGAAGCCGTCCTCGCGCGTACGATCGAACCCTATCGGATCGAGCCCGAGGCGATCGCCAGCCTGGGGGTCCCCGACCAGGTCGAGCACCTGATCGATCTCTACTTCGAGTTCGTCACCGAGAACGTCCACTCGGTTCGCTTTTTCATGAGCATGTTCCTGCGTGACGAAAAGCACTCCGACGACTTCTTCGCGAAGGTCCTCGATCTCTATCGCCACTACCGCGACCTGGTCGCAAAGGCACTACTCTCCGGCCAGAAGTCGGGGACGCTCACCGTGGAGATCGACCCACAAGCCCACGCGGCGCTGATCCTCAGTAGTCTGAACGGAATCCTGGTGCAGGCGCTCACCGGTGAGCAGGATGTCGCATCGCCCGAACGTCTGGTTCAGGAACTGAAGACAAGTCTGGTCGCGCGCCTGCGTGTGCAATGACCCGCAGATCGCATCGCCCGAACGTCTGGTTCAGGAACGGAAGACAAGTCTGGTCGCGCGCCTTCGTGTGCAATGACCCGGCCGCGCGTCCTAATCCAGCGTCGCGTGGTTGGGACGGAAGAACTGTAGGTAGACCGACAACAGCGTGTAGTACACCGGATAGAAGAGCGAGGCACCGGCAAGCCCCGACGCCTTCTCGGGCAGAGCGGCGAGGACCAAGAGGCCGAGGAGGGCCCAGACCAGACCCAGCCCGATGGTCACGGGACGCAGAAACGTGGTGCGGGTCGGGTAGACGAAACGCAGGGGGGCGAAGACGAGAATCGCCAGGCCGATCGTCACGATCGCGGTCGTCGTCGGCCCGGGGTCGAAGACGAAGACGTAGAAGGCGACGATGTTCCAGTAGCTCGGGAAGCCGGTGAAGAAGTGATCGGCCGTTTTCGCGTCGGCGTGGCAGAAGCGATAGGCCGACGCGAGCAGGGCAGAGGCCCCCGCGAGGAGCCCGAGCGGCCCGTCGAGCAGCCCAAATCCGAGCATGAGGAAGACGGGAACGACCACGAAGTTGAGGTAATCGACGATGTCGTCGAGCTCGGCGCCGTCGTATTCGGGCACGACTTCCTTCACCCGCACGAATCGAGCGAGGGCTCCGTCGCTCGCATCGATCGTCAGTCCGACAGCCAGCCAGAAAAAAGCGGCTTGCGCCTCTCCGCGCATCACGGCGAGCAAAGCGAGTACGGCGCTGACCGCGCCGGAGGCGGTGTAGAAGTGGACCGCCCAGGCTGCGGCGCGACGTGGGGACGGGCTCACGCTTTCGTTCCCGGAATGCGAAGGGGCGAGATCGTCGGTTCGAACAGAATCTGCACGCGGTTGCCGTCGGGGTCGGCGACGTAACAGGAGACGCTGTCGTCGCGGTGCCTTCGTGTCGGCTGCAGGATTTCGATGCCAGCCTCGGCCAGGGCGGCCTCGGCCCGACCGACCTCGTCGGCGCTCCCGACGATCACACCCAGATGATCGAGCGCGGCGGGCTCACGCGACAGCGACGCTACCCGGTGCAAGGCGAGATTGTCGCAGCCCGAGCTCAGGTAGACGTTGTCGGCGTCCGGTTGCCACATGACCTCGAAACCCAGGAGGTCCCGGTAGAACCAAAGCGTCCGATCGAGATCTACGACCCGGAGCGCGAGGTGGCGCATCCCGAGGTTGGTCAGGGCTGGCTTGGGCGTCGTCATCGAGGAAAATCCTATAGCATGGCGGGTGCCCACACACGGCGGGCTCAATCGGGGATGATCCGGACGACGCTTCCCTCCTCCGGAGAGGCGACGTAGACCGAGCCATCGGGCGCGATGGCGATCGGAATGGGAAGGGGGTGGGGCGCACGCCTGGTTCGAAGGGAAAGACCCTCGGCGACGCGATGTTCGGAACCGTCGCTCGAGCGGGCGATGATCGTCCCGGCGCGCTCGACCGCAATGTAGAGCGGCCGTCCTCGGGTCGTCGCGAGACCGGCGGGTGCGGCGAGGTCGCTCGCGATGACCGTGGGAACCCCCTCCCGTCGGAGCGACAGGACGCGGCCGCCGCGGGGCTCGGACGTGAGAATGCGCTCGCCCCGCGCGGTCAGGCCGACCGGAGACATCAGGCTACCGGCCAGGGTGTAGGGGAGGAGTCCGAGGCCGATCCGCACGACGCGGCCCGCGCCGGTCTCGGCGACGATGAGTTCCCCGCCTGGCGTTCGAAGAACGCTCGTCGGCCAATCCAGGCCGGCGACGATGCGTGTGGCTGCGCCGCGGCCAAGGTCGAGTTGGAACAATTCGCCCCGTTGCGGAGAGGTGATCCAGGCGAGGCCCGTGTCGCTCCCGGCCAGCCCGACCGGTGGCGGCATGCCATCAAAGCGCGTCATCGCAATCAGCTGAAGCTTGCCGTTGCGGATGCGTTTGACCGAAACCCCGTCGGCAATGATCGGATCGGAGCCGTCGAAGGCGAGGCCGCCGGGTGCGACCAGACCGCCGGGGACCAGAATGCGCCGGGCACCGGGCCAGGGTTTCCACGCGCTCAGTGAGCCGTCCACCGCATTGGAGATCACCAGTGTTTCGCCGCAGACGACGACGTCGGCGAGCCCCGGCTCGAGCGAGAGAAGGGTGCGGAGGTTCGCCTTGGCACTGCTTGTCGCGCGATCGGTCTGGCCCTGTGCGGTCTCCACCGGCCGGGTCGCGAGGCTCCGCACCCGGCCCGAGCCTGCTTCGAGGACGAGGCGAATTCCGTCGGGAGAGCGCCCGGTCGCCGACGGGAGGTCGAGCCCGCGGGCGCCGACCGACGTTTCCCGGGTCGCGGGGTTGATGACGACCACCTCGCCCCGCTCCGGCAGGGGCACGAGAAGGGTGCCCTCCGGTTCCAACGAGAGACGACCGGGGCAACCGAGGTGTGTCGCGAGGACCTCGACGATGGCGCCTGTATCGGGGTCGAGGTGGAGGACGCGCGTCTCGCCAGCGCACTCCGCGACGAAAAGTCGACCCTTGCCGACGGCGACTCCGACTGGATCGGAGACCGCCGCGCCAATGTTCCGCCACCCCCCGGAAGGTTCGCGTCGCCACAGTGCACCTGGGTTCATGGCCGCGACGAAGACCACACCGTCCCGGTTCACGGCGACGTCGGTCGGCTCCCCGGAGCCCTTGGGGAGCGTCACGCGAGAGACGCGCCCATCGGCGGTCACGGTCGAAAGGCGGCCCGCGAGCGGCTCGGTGACCAGAAGGTGCCCGTCGTCGCAGGCCAGACCCCCGGCACCGCGAAGAGGGGTTGCCGGCCAGACCGACTCGAGACGCCCGGTGCCGGTGGC
>JAPOLW010000210.1 GCA_029976905.1 bacterium
CTCATCCGCAAGGTGTGCGAGGCCGGAACCTTCGCCCCCAGCGGCGGCAACCGGCAACCGTGGTCGTTCATCGCCGTGACCGAGCCCAAGCGGCGGGCCTGGTTCGCCGAGCGCTACCGCGAGGTCTTCCGCACCTACATCGCGCCGGCGCGCGAGGCCGCGGCCCGTCCCGGCTACCCCGAGAACAAGCGCAAGATCATGGACGGCGCGATCCACCTGGCCGAGCACATGCACGAAGCGCCGGTCCATCTCTTCGTCGCCGGATGGACCCGACGCGGCGAGCCGCAGTTCCAGGCGCTCTTCCCCGCCATCGAGAACGTCCTGCTCGCCTGCCGCGCCGTGGGCCTGGGCGCATCGCTCACCACCCTCCACCGCGCCTTCGGCGCCGAGGTCGACCGGTGGCTCGGCCTCCCCGAGAACCAACCGACCTGCGCGATGATTCCCATCGGCTGGCCGGCGGTGCGACACCGCCGACCCGTGCGCCAAAGAATCGACACCTGTCTGCATTTCGAGCGCTTCTCGCCGGCCGAGTAGGACGCCGGCGTAGCTCGCTGGCGACAGCCCCTCCCCGCGGTTAAGGACAGCGGATCATGGCGGACGTACACAAAGTTCTCATCCTCGGCTCGGGGCCCGCGGGTCCCACGGCCGCGTTGTACAGCGCACGAGCCAATCTCGACCCCGTCGTGGTCGAGGGCGGCCAACCCGGCGGCCAGCTGACGATCACCACCGACGTCGAGAACTACCCCGGCTTCCCCGACGGCGTGATGGGTCCCGAAATGGTGGACCTTTTCCGAAAGCAGGCGGAGCGCTTCGGGACGACCTACCTTTCCGCCGAGATCACCGCCGTGGATCTTTCCCGCCGACCCTTCACCCTCGAGGCCGCAAGCGGAGAGACCCTGGCCTGCGAGACCCTCGTCGTGGCCACAGGCGCTTCGGCCAAGCTCCTGGGCCTCCCCTCCGAGGAGAAGCTCATGGGGTTCGGCGTCTCCGCCTGCGCGACCTGCGACGGTTTCTTCTTCAAGGACAGGGACGTTCTCGTGGTCGGCGGCGGCGATACGGCGATGGAGGAGGCGACCTTTCTCACGCGCTTTGCGAGCCGCGTGCGGGTCGTGCACCGCCGGGACGAACTGCGCGCCTCCAAGATCATGCAGGAACGCGCTCTCAAGAACGAAAAGATCGCATTCGAGTGGAATAGCGTCATCGAAGAGATCCACGGCGAGCGGGAAAGCGGCGTCACCGGCGTCACGCTCAAGGACACGCGGACCGGCGAGACGCGCGAGACACCGACCGATGGCGTCTTCATGGCGATCGGACACCAACCCAACACCGGGGTCTTCGCTGGACAGCTCGACATGGACGAGGTTGGCTACATCGTCACCGAGGCCAGGAGCACGCGCACCAACGTCCCCGGTGTCTTCGCCTGTGGGGATGCGCAAGACCCCATCTATCGCCAGGCGGTCACCGCCGCGGGCACCGGCTGCATGGCGGCCATCGACGCCGAACGCTTCCTGGAGGCCGAAGAGGGCTGAGAGACAGCGCCGGGCCGAGTCTGCTAGAATCGCTCCCATGTACACGGGAATCACGCGCGGGACCTTCGCGGTGGTCGCCGTGGAGCGACGACCGGACCTCCTGCGCTACGAAGTCGCTCTCCCGCCGGCGCTGCGGGAGGGGCTCGAGACGGGGGCGAGCGTTTCGATCGACGGCGTCTGCCAAACGGTCACACACATCGACGGAGACCGGGTTGGCTTCGACGCCATCGCCGAGACCCTCCAACGGACCACGCTGGGCGCGTTGCAAGAGGGGGACCTCGTCGCCGTCGAGCGCAGCGCCCGGGTCGGTGACGAGGTCGGCGGACACGACGTCGCCGGCCATGTGATCGGCACCGGGGAGATCCTCGAGCGACGCCGGGAGGGCGACGTCTGCGACCTCCGGATCGGCATCCCGCAGGCGTGGATGCGCTACGTCTCGACCAAGGGGTTCATTGCCGTCGACGGCTCGAGCCTCACCGTCGGCGAGCGCGACACCGGGGGCTGGTTCTGGCTGCATCTCATCCCGGAGACGCTGCGGCTCACCAATCTGGGGCGCAAACAGCAAGGCGATCGCGTCAACATCGAGCTAGACGCGCGCACCGTCACCATCGTCGACACGGTCGAGCGCGTCCTCGCGGAGCGCGGCATCGAGAGTTGAGGGCGCACCGCCACCGAATGTGACCGGCGACGCCCTTGCCGACCGCTCTCAGGCGGCTGCGCCGGACACGCGGCTTTCGAAATCGGTATACTTGGCGCCGCGCGAGGTGATCTCCGCGACCACCCGCACCTCGATGCGGACCGGTTCACCCAGGAAGTCTGCGATGCTCTTCTCGATCTCCCCCAGGGGCGGCCGCGCATCGGGGCGGCGCGGCACGAGGAGCACTTCGAATCGGCCTCGTTCGAGCTGAACCACCCGGAAGCGTCGCAGCGAGTCGTACCCGCGCAGGACGTTCTGGAATCCGCTCGCCGCGAAGACCGCTCCCGAGGGAAGACGCGCCACCTCCGTCCGACGACCGACGGGAGGCCGGATCCGGGGGAACCAACTCCCACACGCGCACCGCTCCCGCGACTCCCACGCGCTCAGATCGCCCAGGCGGTAGCGCAGCAGGGGCATCGCCCCAGGCTCCAGCGGAGTGACCACCGTCTCTCCCAGCGGTCGCCCGGCATCGGTTGCCTCCGAAGGCAGGAGTTCGAGGTGCACGACGTCGGCATTGACGTGCAGGCCCGCGTGCGCCCGACATTCCCAGGCGACCCGTCCCACTTCGACCGACCCGTAGAAGTTGAAGACGTCCAGGGCGCCATCGGCCCGCAACCCGTCGGCGAAGGCCTCATCCAGGCGCTCCCCGGAGGTGATGAGCAGACGCGGCCGACAAATCCGCGAGAGTCGGTCCGAAGTCTCCTCGAGGACTGCACGCAAACGGGTCGGCGACGACCACAGAACGTCGGGCTGCAGCGCACGCAGTTGCTCCACCTGCTCGCGCACCGTGAGAAGCGGAGAAATGTAGTCGCGCGGCCACAGCCCCAGACGATGCGCCAGGGTCGCCGCGGAGTTGCTCGTCTGGCCCAGATGCACCAGTCGGTCGTGCCGACGGAACCCAGCGACGAGGAGAGAGCGAAAATGGAGGGCTCTGCGGAGTGCCAGGTCCGCGCGATCGAGATAGACGCCCAGCGGTTCCCCCGAACTGCCGCTGGTGTGGACGCGCAGACAGTCCTTTGGATCGGTGCCGACACGCAGCAGACGAGCGTGCCCGGCGGCGGCGAGGTCCGCCCGGCTGGTGATGGGGATGCGCTCGAGATCGTCGACGCCCTGGATCGACTCCGGAGACACGCCCGCCCCATCGAGCAATTCGCGATAGTAGGGCACCCCGGCATAGGCGGCTCGCACGGCCCGGCGCACCTTTTTGTCACGCAGGGCGCGCAGACCGGCCGGATCGAGAGAAAGCGAGGTCCACCGGCGCGCAAGGGCCACCGCCTCGCGCATCATCGGCCGGCTCCAGCTGCCCCTGGGCGAGGCAAGGCCACGACGGGACGGAACTTCCCCTCCCGTTGGAGATCGAGCCCCTCGGCCTGCCGCAGATCGATCGAGGCCCCGCCGAGAAGCGACGTGAGCTTCGGTCGGATCTCGCGCCCCCACCGATCGAAATCCACTGCGGGTCGCAACCAGACGTGTAGGTCGAATCGATCCACCTCGCGTTGTACCAAACGATAGCGCACGACCTCGTCGCGGCCCTTGAGAACCGCCCAGACCGCCCGCGGGTGAACGAAATTGCCGTCCCGCAGCCAGACGATGTCCTCCGCCCTTCCCTGCAGCCCCTGCAGGGTCCAGAGGCCACGCCCACAGGGACAGGCCTCCGGGGAGCGAATCGCCAGATCGTCCAACCGGTAGTTCAGGAGCATCGTGCCGCGGTTGACCAGGTTCGACAGCACGACCCGTCCGGGTCTTCCGGGGGGAACCTCCTGCCCGGCGTCGTCGACCAGTCGCACGGCGGCAAGATCCTCATGGACGTGGAAGACGTCGCGTCTCTCGCAGTTGAAGGCAATGCGGAAGGCCTCGACGGCGTTGTATTGGGAGTAGACCGGAACCCCGAGCTCCTCCTCCACGAAACGCTTTCCTTCCTCCGACATGCTCTCGGCGCCGTACACCACGGCGTCGGGCCGGTGACGGAGAAGACCCGCCTCGTGGGTAACGCGAAGAAATGTCTCCAGATAGGCGCCATAGCCCGCCAACACATGTGGGCGAAACTCGTCGAGGAGTCCGGCGATGTGTTCGATCGGCTCGCGCACCGACGTCTGGCATCGATTCGGTCGCATCGGAATCCAGGTCCACTCGTCGTAGACCTTGCGCACCGTGCGCGCCGTCGCCGTTTCGTAGGTGATCTCGAGCGATCGAATCGTACCCCGTCGGATTCCGGTCGGCAGCGGCATACGGTTGGTGTCCCGTTCGCCATAGGCGATGTTTGCGAGCAAGGAGCGATGGCTATGTCGCACCACGGCCGGCTCGCCCGTCGTCCCACTCGTCGAAAAGGGAACGGCCGCGCGCCCCTCCCTGGTCTGCGCCACAAAGGCCGTGGGGTCTCGTCGGAGTTCGGACTTCGGCACCAGCGGAAGCTGGGCGAGATCCGCGGCGCCGCGGATCGAGCGCGGGTCGACGCGGAGTCGCGCGAACATCTCGCGATAGTACGGCACGAATGCAGCCGCGTGGCGGACGGTCCGTCGCACGCGCGCGTCGCGGATGCGCCCGATTTCCTCGGGTGTCTTCCAGGGGAGGCCACGCTGGCCGGGCGCGTACGCGAGAACCACCAGATTCCCCACCAGCCGCTTCGCCCACGCCCGCATCGACGGACTCTAGCGCCTTTGCCTCGGATCCAACAGCTGGCCGCTCAGTTGCGGGCGGCGTCCACGGGCATCTGTGCGCGTCGGGCCTCCTCGACGGTAAGCGGAGGCCGCGCCTCGAAGGCCGTGCGCCGGATCGGACAATCCGGCAGGTCACAGATGCCGCAGACCTCCCGGCGGCAGGGATCGGTATGGAAGACGATATCCCCCTCCACCTCGCCCGCCTCGAGCACCGCCGCCTCGAAGGCATTCGCCGCCTCGTGGGCGGTCTCGACGGTCCAGAACTCGGGCACGATCAGATGGGCATCGACGTGCGTACGCGCGCCGGAGCGGATGGCGCGGAGTCGGTGCACCCGGATGATCCCCGTCGCGGCCTTCGCCTCGAAGGCCGCGACGAGACGCGCGAGCAATGCCGAGTCCTCTTCGTCCAGAAGCCCACCGGCACCATGCCGCACGAGTTGAACTCCGGTCCAGACCAGATTCAGACCGACGACCAGCGCGGCGAGCGGGTCGAAGATGGATGCGCCGGTAAACCGGACCAGAAGCAAGCCCAGGACCACGCCGAGACTCGTCTTGAAGTCCGAAAGCACGTGGCGCCCGTCGGCAATCAAGGTCAACGAATCCACACGCTCGCCCGTCCGGATGAGATAGAGACCGAGCACCGCGTTCACGAGTCCCGCCGCCACCGTCAGAAGAAGGCCGAAATCGACCTGCTCGAGTTCGGCGCCGAAGACGAGCTCCTGGACCGCGAACCAGAGGATCAGGACGGCGGCCGTGGAGATCAAGCCGCCCTCGAAGACGGCGCTCATATACTCGATCTTGCCGTGTCCGTAGGGATGCGACTCGTCCGCCGGCCGCGAGGCGTAACGCACGCCGGCTACGGCGAAGGCCGCCGCGGCTACGTTGGTGACCGATTCGAGGGCATCGGACAGGATCGCCGCCGATCCCGTCACCAGGTAGGCAGCGTACTTCACCGCGAGCAAAGCGAGGCCGACGACCAGCGAGGCCGTGGCCGCGCGCAGACGAAGGGTCCGCCCTGCATCCCCCGCCCGCGCCTCGTTCATCCGCGCACCGGAACCCCGTGGTCGCGCAGATACTCCTTGCAATGCGCAATCGAGTACTCCTCGTAGTGGAAGATCGATGCCGCCAGAACGGCGCTCGCGTGCCCCTGCGCCAGGGCCTCGTAGAGGTGCGCCACCGTGCCGGCACCGCCCGACGCGATCACCGGAACGCCGACGGCGTCGGCCACCGCGCGTGTCAATTCCAGATCGTAGCCGTCCCGCGTCCCATCGCAGTCCATGCTGGTGAGCAGGACCTCCCCGGCCCCTCGGTCGGTGAGCCTTCGGGCCCATTCGACCGCGTCGAGGCCGGTGGGCCGACGGCCTCCGTGCGTGTAGACCTCCCAGCGATCTTCACCCGCCACCCGCTTGGCATCGATCGCAACGACGATGCATTGGGTCCCAAAGCGCTCGGCGCCCCGCGTGACGAGTTCCGGCTCGGAAACGGCAGCGGTATTGATCGAGACCTTGTCCGCTCCTGCGCGCAACAGGGTGCGGATGTCGTCTTCGGTGCGTACGCCCCCTCCGACCGTGAGCGGCATGAAGCACTGCTCGGCGGTCGCGCGCACGATGTCGAGCAGAATGCCGCGTTCCTCGTGCGACGCGGTGATGTCGAGAAAACAGAGTTCGTCGGCCCCTTCGCGATCGTAGCGCTTGGCGACCTCGACCGGATCGCCGGCGTCGCGCAGTCCGACGAAGCCGATGCCCTTGCCCACGCGGCCGGCCTTCACGTCGAGGCAGGGAATGATGCGTCGAGCC
>JAPOLW010000211.1 GCA_029976905.1 bacterium
GCGTCGGATCCTGCGCCGACGCGGCCTGCAGCAGGTCGCCGTCGCCTTCGGTGAGATCGCCCAGGACGGCCATGCGGTCGTAGCCGCGGAATTGCGTCTTCGACATGTGCAGTGCCCATTCGGGTTTCGAGGCCAGCCGCTGTGCCCAGTCGTCCACCAGAGTGTCGAGCTCGTCGTCGTCGACGACCCGGTTGAGCAAGCCGAACCGATCGGCCGTCTTTGCGTCGAAGCGTTCGCAGAGGAGGATCACCTCCCGGGCGCGGGCTGGACCGAGGAGGTAGGCGAGGCGCGGCGCACCACCCCAGGTGAGGGGAATACCGAGGTCGACTTCGGGGACGTGGAAGACGGTCCCGCGCGCCGCCAGTCGAAAGTCGCAGGCCGCGGCGAGGAGGAGACCGCCACCGATGACGTGACCGTGCACCCGGGCGATCGTAATGGCCTCACATCGCTCGATCGCCTCGACGGCGCGGCGACCGATCTGCGCCAGGTAGCGGCGCTCGCGCGCCAGGCCGGTCGGGGCTGCCGAGCGTCCCGGAGGATCCTTGCGGTCGGCGCCGGCGCAGAAGGACGCCCCGCGCCCCCCGAGGACGACGACGGCCGTCTCGAAGGAGGTTTGCAATTCCTCGAAGACAGCGCGGATTTCCTCGAGCGCCTGCGTGTTCAGGGCATTCCGTCGCTCGGGGCGGTCGAGCCAGATCCGGGCGATGTTCCCGTGCTTCTCGAGAGTCAGGGTCTCGTAGGCCATGGACGTGGGCCTAGCGTGAATGTGCGTCGATCACACGCGGGTGGACGTGCCCGGTGGTTCGTCGGCCTCGAGTTCGACATCGACCATCAGGTCGTTGGCGATCTTCTCGAGCCCGGCGCGGAGATCCTCGGTCGAAACCGCATCGGGTACGTGAAGGCGCGCGGACGCGGTGAAGAGGGGGCCGCCGGATTCGGGCGTGCGTGTGCACGAGGTCTCGAGTTCTTCGACATTCACCTCGTGGGTGGCGAGAACCCGCGAGATGTCCCGGACGATGCCCGCGCGGTCCTGCCCGACGAGGGAGAGTTTGAGGAGTCGGGTGGCCTGCGGCTTCTCGGGTGCGCTGCGTTCGACCGTCACGCGAAGGCCGTCGGCAGACAAGCGGTCGAGCGCGCCCGCGAGCTGATCGGCCCGTTCCTCGGGTACCTCGACGCGCAGGAGGCCGGCGAATTTTCCCGCCAGGTGGGCCATCTGGCTCTCGACCCAGTTCCCGTCGTGATCGGCGACGACCCGGGAGAGGGACTCCACCAGCCCCGGTCGATCGGGTCCGATGCAGGTGAGAACGAGCGACGTCATCATGCGGCCTCCTTGCCGGCCCGGATTCTCGACCAGGCGTCGGCCGGGTTCAAGCGGGGGGCGGCATCCGCCACGGCGTCGCGCATGAACCAGAGTTCATGTTCCGGACAGCTCCCGGAAGGGCCCGGCGCCCTATTGTGCTCGTCGAAGGGAGCGATCCCACAAACAACGCTCCAAGGAGGAGTCGATCCGATGAACGAACAGATAGCTGCTTTCCCGACCGAAAACGTCAGCCCGCACGCACAGTTCGAGAGGCTGCGCGCGCATCTGGACCACTGCATCGTGGGGCAGGAGACGCTCACCGACCGGTTGCTCGTCGCGCTCCTCGCCGACGGACATCTTCTGGTCGAGGGGGCACCCGGCCTCGCCAAAACCAAAGCCATCCGCCAGCTTTCCGAGGCGGTCGAGGCCGGGCATCATCGCATCCAATTCACTCCCGACCTGCTGCCGGCCGACCTGACCGGGACCGACGTCTACCGTCCCGAGGACGGGAGCTTCAATTTCCAACCCGGCCCGGTCTTCCACAATCTCGTCCTCGCCGACGAGATCAACCGCGCGCCGGCCAAGGTGCAGTCGGCTCTTCTCGAGGCCATGGCGGAACGTCAGGTGACGGTTGGCCGCCACACCTACGATCTGCCCCGGCTCTTCCTGGTCATGGCGACACAGAACCCCATCGAGCAGGAGGGGACGTACCCGCTGCCCGAGGCGCAACTCGATCGCTTCCTCATGCACATCCGGATCGATTACCCGGGGGCCCACTCGGAGAAAAAGATCCTCCAGCTCGTGCGCGGCGAAGCGCGGGGAGAGACCCGCCCCGCGTTCACGACGGTCTCGCAGGGGACGATCTTCGCCGCGCGTGCGGAGGTCCTCGACCTCTATCTCGCACCGGCGCTCGAGGAATACGTCGTGCAGCTGGTCCTGGCGACGCGGACGCCGTCGGCATACGGCCAGGACCTCGCGTCGATGGTGCGATGTGGGGCGAGCCCACGCGGCACGATTGCGCTGGATCGCTGCGCGCGTGCCCATGCCTGGCTGCGCGGTGCCGAGTTCGTGGGGCCGGAGGATGTGCAGGCGGTGGCCAAGGACGTCCTCCGTCACCGGGTCCTCCTCACCTTCGAAGCCGAGGCCGATGGAATGACGCCCGATTCGCTTCTCGATGAATTGATCGCTCGGGTGCCTCTGGCCTGACGCGGATGGATCGGGAGAGCGGCACGATGACCAACGAGCAATACGGAGTGGTGGCCAGTGTGGACGAACTCGTCCGCATGCGTGTGCCCTTCCGGTCGGGGGGACTCACCCCGAGCAGCCGCGTACGCACGGCCCACTCGGGTGCTTACGACTCCGTCTTCCGCGGCCGCGGCATGGAGTTCGACGAGTCGCGGGAGTACCAGCCGGGAGACGACATTCGCACCATCGACTGGCGGGTCATGGCGCGAACGGGTCGGGTCCACACCAAACTCTTCCAGGAGGAGCGCGAAAGACCCGTTCTGCTGCTGGTCGATGCGCGGCCCTCGATGCGCTTCGGCACGCGCGACAGCTTCAAGTCGGTCCTGGCCGCGAAGGCGGCGGCCACCCTGGCCTGGGCCGCTGTCGATGCGGGCGATCGGGTCGGGGGTCTTCTTTTGCGGCCATCGGGCCATCGCGAAGTTGCCCCGCAGCGAAGCCGCGGTCGCCTGGTGGCTTTTCTGCGCCATCTCAGCGAGGCCACGCGCGATGAGGCGCTCGGTACGCCCATGGCGCTGGCCGAAGGGCTCGCGCGACTCGGGCGGGTCGCACGTCCGGGCACGCTGATCTTCGTTCTGAGCGATTTCCAGGATCTCGACGAGGCAGCGGGGCGTGAACTCGGCCGGTTGGCCCGGCGTTGTGACGTCCACTGCATCCTGGTCCACGATGCGCTCGAGGTCGCCGCCCCGCAGGGCGGCGATCATCGGATCAGCGACGGCGAGCGGGTTCAGCGGTTGCCGACCGCAGATGCCTCGTGGCGTCGCGCGTATGCCGATCGCTTTGCAAGACGCCAGGCGCGTCTCGAAGGACTCTGTGCACGCGCCGGAGCGGGCTTCCTGCCGCTTCGGACGGGAGACGATTGCCAGCGCGTACTGCGCATCGATCGTTCGGCACGCGCGCTCCGCACGCACCGCCCGGAGGGGGTTCGATGAGCGCGCCCCAAATGATGCCGTCCGGAGGGGGTTCGATGAGCGCGCCCCAAATGATGGCCTCGGGAGGCGACCCACTCGACGGCCTGCGTGGTCTTCACCTTCCCGACGCCGTCGGCGCCTGGCCGCCGGCACCGGGATGGTGGGCTCTGGCTCTGTCGATCGTGGCCGTCATCGGCCTGCTCCTATTCGTGCGACGGGTGCGCCGCGCGAGCCTGGCCCACCATGCCCTTTGTGAGCTCGACCGTCTCGGCGCCACGGGGGGTGACGTACAGGCTCTTGCGAGCTCGGTCTCGACGCTCCTGCGCCGCGTCGCCGTTCGACGATTCGGGCGCGCACGGGTGGCGAGTCTGGCCGGGGCCGGGTGGCAGGAATTCCTCTCGGAGACGGGCCCGCAGAGCTCCCGCCGGACCCCTCTGTCTGCGGATCTCGGCCGCCTCATCGCGTGGGCCCCCTACGCGCCTCCAGGATCGAGCACCCTGCACCTCGCGGGCGTCGAAATCGGACGGGAGGGCGTCCTTGCCGCCGCCCGGGACTGGATCAGGTGGAACACATGATGGAATTCGGTTGGCCCTGGGTCTTCGCCCTGCTTCCTCTGCCCTGGGTCGTGCGGCGCCTGCTTCCGGCGGCGCCCCAATCCCGCGCCGGCGCTCTTCGCGTTCCCTTCTTCGAGTCGGTGCTTTCGCTGCGCCGTGGCTTCCTCCCCGCGGCGCACGGGCATCGGGCGTTGCTGGCCGTCATGACCTTCGGATGGATCTCGTTGGTGGTGGCGGCGGCACGCCCGATGTGGGTCGGCGAGCCGGTGGCCCTTCCTGCCGAAGGGCGCGACCTGATGCTCGCCGTCGATCTGTCGGGCAGCATGGAGCGCGAGGATTTTACGGTCGGGGGGCGAGCGGCGGATCGCCTGACGGTGGTAAAGGCCGTCGCCGAGGACTTCGTCGGTCGCCGCGAGGGCGATCGGGTCGGATTGGTGCTCTTCGGGACCCGGGCCTATCTCCAGGCACCGCTCACCTTTGACCGGCCCACCGTGCAGACCCTGCTCGACGAGGCCGAGATCGGACTCGCAGGAGAGGAGACCGCGATCGGCGATGCGATCGGGATCGCGACCAAACGCCTTCGTGATCGGCCCGCCGAAAGCCGTGTCCTGGTCTTGCTGACCGACGGCGCGAGCAACGCCGGTGTTCTCGACCCCATCGAGGCCGCCCGTCTCGCCGCCGCCGAAGGAATTCGCATCTACACCATCGGTGTGGGTGCCGACCGGGTCGCTCTGTCCTCTCCCTTCGGGACCCGGATCGTCAATCCCTCGGCCGATCTCGACGAACGGACGCTCGCCGAGATCGCCGATCTCACCGGTGGCGCCTACTTCCGGGCCAAAAACGTCGAAGGTCTCGCCAATGTCTATCGCGAGATCGATCGACTCGAGCCAGTCGCGGCCGAACCACTGTACGTGCGGCCGACGCGGGATCTCTTCGCGTGGCCACTGGCCGTGGCGCTCGTTCTGAGTCTGGGGCTGGGGTTTGCGCAGGCGCGTCCGTGGTCCTCCCTGCGCAGTGGAGCTTCCACTTTTTCCGAGGTGGCATGATGATCCCGAGCGATTTTCATTTCGAACGGCCGGGTTGGCTTCTGGCATTGTTGCCAGCCGCGGTGCTCCTCTTCTGGGGGCTTCGTGGTGCCGACCGGTCCGGTGGCTGGCGCGATGCGGTCGATGCCCATCTCCTCGCGCACCTGGTCGTGACCGAGGAAGGGAGCACGCGGCGATGGCCGCTGGCCCTGCTCGCGGTCGGATGGCTGGCGGCAACGCTGGCGATGGCCGGACCGAGCTGGGAGCGGATCGCGCAGCCGACGACGACGACGACCGCTCCGACGGTGATCGTGCTCGACATGTCGGTTTCGATGGATGCCGCCGACCTGACGCCCTCGCGACTGGCACGGGCGCGTCACAAGGTGCAGGACGTTCTGGAGCGAAATCGCGGCGGGCAGGCCGGCCTGGTCATCTACACGGACGAACCCTTCACCGCCGCCCCCTTGACCGATGACGGCCGCGTGATCAGCGAGATGCTACCGCTGCTCACCAGCGACCTGATGCCCGGTCGGGGGAGTCGTCCCGCCCGCGCGATCGATCAGGCAGCGGCCTTGCTCGCCGGAGCCGGCGTGCCCGGAGGGCGTATCCTGCTCGTGGCCGACTCGGCCGGCGAGGATCCGGAGGCTACCCGGGCCGCAGCGGCGCGCGCCGCCGCCGATGGCCGCCAGGTCTCGGTGCTCGCGGTCGGAACCGAAGAGGGTGCCCCGATTCCCGATGGCCGTGGCGGCCTCGTCCGGTCGGCTGACGGCCAGCCCTACCAGGCTCGTCTGGCGCGAACGGAACTCGAGTCCGTGGCGTCCTCGGGTGCGGGACGATTCGCAGTCGTGACCGCCGATGACGCGGACCTGGACAGTCTTTTGCGCGAGCCGCTTTCTCTTGGGTCGCGTGAGGAGGGGGGTGCCTCCACCACGGCCGATGTCGAAGCCTGGAAGGATGCCGGGGTCTATCTGCTCTTCCTCCCTCTTCTTCTCGCGCCATTCGCTTTCCGTCGCGGCTGGCTTGCCGTCGTGCTTCTCGGAGTCGCTCTGGTGGCGCCCCGGCCGGCCGACGCCGCCGTCTGGGAAGATCTCTGGCAGACACGGGATCAGCAGGGTGCAGCAGCCTTCGCGCGCGGGGATGCGGCCGGCGCATCCGACCTCTTCGAAGCGCCTGACTGGCGGGCGGCCGCCCAGTACGAGAGTGGGGATTACGACGCCGCCCGCGAGGCATTCGCCGCCCTCTCCGGCACCGACAACCGTTACAATCTCGGCAACGCGCTGGCGCGCGGTGGGAAGTTCGACGAGGCGATCGCGGCCTACGACGAGGTCCTGGCCGCGCAACCGGGTCACGAAGACGCCCGCCACAACCGCGATCTCGTCGAGAGACTCCGCGATCAGAAACGTCAGGGCGAGCAGTCGTCGTCGGGTGAGCAGGGCGAGGGCGAGCAGTCGTCGTCGGGCGAGCAGGGCGAGGGCGAGCAAGCGTCGTCGGGCGAGCAGGGCGAGGGCGAGCAGTCGTCGTCGGGCGAGCAGGGCGAGGGCGAGCAAGCGTCGTCGGGCGAGCAGGGCGGGGAGGAGCAAGCGTCGTCGGGCGAGCAGGGCGGGGAGGAGCAAGCGTCGTCGG
>JAPOLW010000212.1 GCA_029976905.1 bacterium
CATGACGTCGATCGCCATCGTCTCGATCGCCATGGCCCTGCTTCTGGCGCTTGCGGAGCTGGTGGGCCGCCGCCAGCGGCGGGTCGAGGAGGGGATTCGGGTCGAGACCCGGGCCGAACTCTACTCCGACCTCCGCGACGTCATCGCCGGATTCGCCGCCGCCCGCGGGGTCTGGGAGGAGAACGACGTCGCCGCCGACGGGGAGACGACGGCGCGGCTTCTTCTTGCTCGCTCGGCGCTGGCGATGGGCGAACTGGGTACCGCCGAATCGGCGTTGCGCGGTCAGGACGGGGAGGAGGTGGGGGCTCTCTCCGCCGAGATCGCCGAGGCGGTGAAGACCCGCGAGGGAACCTTGCGCACGACCCGCCGGGTGAGCGTCTCGCTGCTTCTCCTGCAGTTGCTCGTCGCCGTTGCCCTTGGCGTCTGGGGGTTCTTCGAGCTGCGGGCCTACCACCTCGAAATCGAAGTCGCCGAGCTCGAGAGATTGACGCCGCTGGTGGCGCTGGCCATCAAGGAATCGAAGGTCTCGACGCCGACCGACCTCGAGCCGCTGGTCGATCGCATCGCACGCGATCTGGCGAGCCAGGGGCCTCTGCGGGTCACGGTGGCGGATCGGGCCGGGCGGGTCCTCGCGGACAGCGAGGCGGAGGCCGACGGCCTGCCGAGCCATGCCGATCGTCCGGAGTTCGTTGCGGCCGCCCGCCTGGGGCAGGGGACGGCGACGCGCTGGAGCGAGACGCTCGAACAGGAGCTCGTGTACTTCGCGATTCCCATCCGGGATGCCAAGGGAGAGCCGACGCTTTTGGTGCGTCTGGCGATCCCCGTCGAATTCATCACCGTCCAACTCCGCGCTTTGGTCGGCGCGGTGGCGCTCGCGTTCGTCGTCTCGGTGCTGTCGACGAGTCTGGTCACGATGTTCCTGACACGGCATCTGACGCGGGCGATCGAGCGCATTCGCTGACCGCCTCCGGGCCTGTCTCCGGGGAGGAGGGGGTCCGTGCTGTACCTGGGCGCTGCGATCCGGGATAACCGGGCATGGCGACCACGCGGCATAAGGTTGTCCTGGCCCGTCACGGCGAGACGTCGTGGAGCCGGGACTGGAAGCATACGTCGTTCAGCGACATTCCCCTCACGCCGCACGGCCGGGAACAGGCGGCTTGCCTGGCGCCGGGACTCGAGAAGTTCGACTTCGCCCTGGTCCTGACCAGTCCCCTGGTCCGGGCGCGGGAAACCTGCCGCATCGCGGGCCTCGGAGGGCGAGCCGAACTCGAGCCCGATCTCGTCGAATGGAACTACGGCGCCTACGAGGGCAGGACGACGGCCGAAATCCGCGAATCCGTGCCGGGTTGGACCGTGTTCAGCCACCCGTGTCCGCAGGGGGAGACCGCCCGGGAGGTCGCCGCGCGCGTCGATCGGGTGATCGCGCGAGCGCGCGCGGCCGACGGCGATGTCGTCCTCTTCGCCCACGGCCACGTTCTGCGCGTTCTGACGGCGCGATGGCTGGATCTGGATCCGCGCGAAGGGCGCCACTTCGTCCTCTCGACAGGCACGATTTCCGTGCTGGGCTGGGAAAGGGATACGCCCGCGCTGGAGCTCTGGAACGCCACGGGCTGAGTACGCTCGTCTGCGCCCGGGGAGCGGGCTCGTCCACGATCGACTCGTTTCGCCCGCTGCACGGCAGAAAGGAACCTACGTCATGGCCATCGATTTCACGTTTCCGCCCGAGGTCGAGGAAGTTCGACTTCGCTCGCGTCGCTTTTTCGAGGACGTCGTCCTGCCAGCCGAAGCGGAGATCGAGATCGACCGCACCGACCCCGAGTCCCGGCGCACGATCGTAAAGACGATCCTGGCCCTCCGGGAGAAGGCCAAGGAGCACGGCCTGTGGCTTCCGCAGATGCCGAATGAACTCGGCGGCCTCGGCCTCGGACCGACGGCGATCGCGGCGATCTCGGCGGAGTCGGCGCGGACGTCCTTTGGCGCCTTTGCGATCAATTGCCAGGCGCCCGACGAAGGCAACATGCACACCATGCTGCACTTCGCGACCGAGGAGCAGCGGGAGAAGTATCTGAAGCCGCTTTGCGAGGGCCGCATGCGGTCATGCTTTGCCATGACCGAACCCGAGGTCGCCGGTTCGGATCCGACCCTCATCCAGACACGGGCGGTGCGGGACGGCGACGATTGGGTGATCAACGGGCACAAATGGTTCATCAGTGGCGCGCGGGGGGCCAACATCGCAATCCTGATCGCCTGCACGGATCCCGACGCCGACCCACCGCAGGCGCGCAATACCGCTTTCATCGTAGAGACCCCGGCCGAGGGGTGGGAGATCGTGCGGGACGTGCAGACCATGGCCGGTGGTCACAACCACTGCGAGATCCGCATCTCCGACCTACGGGTCCCCCACGCCAACATCCTCGGCGGCGTCGGGCAGGGACACCGCCTGGGGCAGGTCCGTCTCGGGCCCGCGCGACTCGCCCACTGCATGCGGTGGATCGGTCAGATCGAGACGGCACTGTGCATGATGATCGATCGCGCGACCAAGCGGTACGCTCACGGATCGCTTCTCTCCGAGAAGCAGGGCATCCAGTGGAAGATCTCCGAGTCGCTGATGGAGCTCTATGCCGCCAAGCTCATGGTGCTGCATGCCGCCTACCTCATCGAGAATGGTCGCGAATTCCGCACCGAGGTCTCGATGTGCAAGCACCACGTGGCGAATACCCTGTGGAAGACGGTGGATCGCGCCGTCCAGGTGCACGGCGCTCTGGGCTACTCACGCGACACGCCGCTCGCCAACATGCTGCTCTCGGCCCGCTGGTCGCGCTTTGCGGACGGGGCCGACGAGGTGCACATGATGCGGATTGCCACCAATGCGATCGCGGCCTACGAGGAGAGCGGCTCTCTCGGCGCCGTCCTGGGAGATCTCCCGGTCTGAAATCGGCATCCCGGATGCACCGGAGTACCCGCCTCCTGCGCGGGCCGCGATCGCCGACCGCGCCGGTCCCGATCCGCCGTCGCGCGCTCGTCGTTCCGGTCGACGCCGCGACTGCGTTGGCCGCGCGGGGAGTCGGTGCCGGTCGCTGTATTGTGATGTCGGGGCAAAATTGCCATGGTTCCGCCTGGGTCGATTCTGGCCCCAGGAGGTAGAGTGTCGATGAAGCAGTGGAACGCAGGACTTTGGATCGTGGTGGTCGCCGTCAGCGCGGTGACGGCCGCTGGCTGCACGGCGATCCGTCGCGAAAATACCCTTCAGACCGAGCGCACGCTGTCGGCGGCCGGCTTTCAGATGAAGTTCGCCGATGACCCGGGGCGCCTGGCCGAAACCAAGGCGATCCAGCCGCAGCGCTCGCTCGTGCCCCAGAACATGGATGGTGAGCCCCGTTTCGTCTACGCGGACGCGGAGTTCTGCAAGTGCGTCTACGTGGGGACCGAGAAGGCCTATCAGCGCTACCAGCGCCTCGCCCTCGCGCAAAAGCTCTCGCAGAACCGCCTTGCCGCGGCCGAAGCGGAGCAGAGCGCCTCGATGAATTGGGGCATGTGGGGCGGATGGGGCCCCTGGTGGTAGGCGCTGCCTAGGCCCACCGCAGGTCCGGGCATCGTCGGGCCGGGCCGGGACTCGATCTCCGGGCCCGGTCCGACGATCAGCCGTCGCCGTCGAGCGTGCGCAAGAACTCGCTCAGGCCGTAGCCGACGCGATCTCCGAGGCGCCATTCCGTCATGCCCTCTCCGATCTGCGTCGTTTGTCCGGAGCGTCGATTCCGCAGCGGGATGAAACCCAGGACGCGGCCGTCGATGCGTAGGTCCTCTCCGTCCCCCGTCGTGACCTCGGCGCGGACGTTGCGATGGAAGCGTGTTCCGTCCTCGTACTCGGCGCTCACCTCGGCTTTGACCAGCGGTGTCAGCTCGTCGCCGCGGATCAGAACGCCTCCCTGCCGCACGTTCTCGGCGTCCCGCCGGATCACGGAAACCATGAGGCCGAGGTCGGGGCCGAAATTCATCGTCAGCCACTCGTAGGAGGCGATCGCCTGCCAGTAGCGCGGTCCCCAGGAGTGATCGCGCAGACCGTGGCCCGAAATCGCGATGGTCTCGCCGTCCAACTCGATCGTTCCGCGCACGGCCATGTGCTGTTCGTAGTGCGCCTTGGCGAATTGTTCCTCGGCCTTGCGGTCGCTTTCCTGGGAATCCTTGCTGCCGCCGTACATCGGTCCGACCGCCTCGTGGACGAGGTCGATGGCGATCTTCTTCGGCGTGTTCTGGGTGAACGCCGCCTTGGGATCGGTGAGGACCCGCGGGTCGGCGAGGTCCAGAACCGATCCGCGGTAGGTCGTGCGGAGTCGTTGCGCTGGTTCGAGCACGTCGAATCGCAATCCGCCGGCGTCGAAGGCATCGTTGTTCGAGATCTCGGCGCGCTTGAACATGAACAGGGCCGTCCCGTCGGGGCGGTAGAGGGCCACGGTCATCTCCGCCCGTCCCTCGTTGGCCCGGTTTCCGAGGCGCACGAAACCACCCATCTTCCGGTCGGGATCGAAGAAATTGAAGTACATCGACTCGTTGAAGTTCGTCTCGGTCCCAAGGGGGTGCGTGTAGTCGTCTTCGGGAACCAGGTTGCCGATGATTTTCGCCATGATGCTCTCCGTAGCCGTGGGCGGAATAGTCCGTCGAAGGGAGAGTCTCGTTCTCCGGATGCCTCATTGTCAAATCAGGTCCGTCGATTGACCTCGTGCGATCCGTTTCCGACAGTGGAGCCATGAGCCCGAAGCGCGTGGCGGTCGCGGTCCTCGTCGTGTTGTGCACGGCGTGCACCGGGGAGGACCGCACGCTGACGGTGGCGATGGCTCTCCTGCCGGGAGAACTCGCGGCCTACCGGGAGGTGGTCTCCAGCTTCGAGCGCACCAGCGGCTGGCGTGTGGTGATCGTGCCGCAACAATATCCGGACATCCGACGCGCGTTGGCGGCGGAGGCGGCCGCCGGCGAGGGGACCCTCGATCTCGTCGAGCTCGACGTCTACTCCCTGGCGCCGGCCGCCGGACAGGTACGCCGTCTGGACGACCTCGGCGACGTGACCGGGGCGCTCGAGCCGGGGGCGGTCCGGGCGGGGGCGATCGACGGCTTGCGATTCCTTCCGCATCGCGTGTCCTGGCAGGCGCTCGTCTATGACCACGAGGTCCTCGGTCGGCCACCGGCCACCTGGGAGGAGGTGCTTGCGGTGGCGCGGGCGCACCCGGGGCGGATCGGCATCAAGGGGGCGTCCTACGAGGGGCTCACCTGCGATCTGCTCCCCTGGGTGTGGTCGGCCGGGGGGAGCGGGGCGGACCTCGACGACGAGGGGGCGCGTGCGGCCTTCGCGTTCCTCGCGCAATTGGCACCCTACCTCGACGCGCGCAGCGAGGTCTTCAAAGAAGCGACGATTGCCGAGGCGATGGCGCGCGGTGAGTTGGTGTTGCATCTGAACTGGCCCTTCGTGATGTCGCTCTACGAAGCGGAGGGCCTGGCGCCGGGACGTCTGCGGGCCGCGCCCCTGCCGCTCGGTCCGCGCGGCCGCGCGACCGTACTGGGCGGTGGCTATCTCGCCGTGCCCCGGTACGCGCCGCACCCACACGCGGCGGTGGCCTTGATTCGCTTTCTTCTTTCGCAGGCCACGCAGCAGCGCCTGGCGCGCTCCCTGGGATGGTTTTCGGCGCGACGCGACGTCGGTGTCGGGGGAGATCCGGCTCTGCTCGGGGGTTGGGCGGCGATGCGAGGGGAGGTGCGGCCACGGCCGGAGCGCGTCGATTATCCGCAGATCAGCCGCCAGTGGCAGCGGGCGTTCCGGCGCGTCGCGTTCGAGGGGGTATCGCCAGAGCAGGCTCTGCGCGAGGGGCAGCGGGCGCTGTCGGGGCAGCGGGCGCCGTCGGCGGAGCGGGCCGGGGGCTCGCCATGAGGGCCCTTGTACTCGCGCTTCCTCTGGTGCTCTACCTCGCGGTCTTTCTTCTCTACCCGATGGCCGAGGCGATTCGCCTGGCGTTCACCGACACGGTCTCGGGCGCCTTCCCCAGCGTCGAGGGCTTCTCGACGATCTTCGACGATCGCTTGTTCTGGGAGGCGCTGCGCGGCAACGTGCTTTTGCCTCTCCTTGCCGTGGCAACGGAGATCACCGCCGGTCTCGCTCTGGCGCTGCTCTTTGCGGGGCGTCTCCCGGCGCGACGTTGGCTGCGGGCGGCCGTCCTGCTGCCCTTCGTGCTTCCGGAGATCGTTTTCCTCACGATCGTCCGCAACATCCTGACGCCGCGCGGCTATCTGGGTGGGGCGCTTCTGGCGTTCGGCGGGGCGCCCGTCGAGTTGCTCGCGCCGGGGACACCGACGGCCCTGGTCGTGGTCGCCCTGGTCGACGCCTGGCGTACGACGCCCATCGTCTTCCTGATCTTGCTGGGCGCACTGCTTGCTTTGCCGCCGGAGTTGGATCAGGCCGCGCGCGTGGACGGCGCCTCCGCGTGGAGACGCTTCCGCCATGTGACCTTGCCTTTGTTGCGCCCGGCGTTGGTCGCGGCGCTGCTCCTACGCGGCCTCGATGCCCTGCGCATCTTCGCACCGCCTCTCGTGCTCACCGGTGTCGAGGGCGTTCCGGTGCTCTCGACCTACGCCTATCACCAGTGGGCGGACTATGGCGACG
>JAPOLW010000213.1 GCA_029976905.1 bacterium
GGCCCCCCCGGGCCATAGGGCGAAGCGCGGCGAAGGTCGGCCCTCCCGGGCCCTGGGGCGAAGCGCGGCGAAGGTCGGCCCTCCCGGGCCCTGGGGCGAAGCGCGGCGAAGGTCGGCCCTCCCGGGGCATAGGGCGAAGCGCGGCGAAGGTCGGCCCTCCCGGGCCCTGGGGCGAAGCGCGGCGAAGGTCGGCCCCCCCGGGGCACGAGGCTGGATTGCGGGGAGGGGGACCCGGGTGGTGCTGCACCCGAGGGACGGTGGCGATGCAATGGTCCGATGGGGACCATGGGGCCAGGGCCCAAGAAGGCCGGCCCAAGCGACCGGGTAGAAGGGCGGCTTGCCTTGGGGCGAACAAAAGGCGAAGACAAGGCGTGTCCGATTGGGAGTACGTCGAGCTTCGCTGTCGCAGTGCCTTCTCGTTCCTGTCCGGCGCCTCTCTGCCCGAAGAACTGGCTCGGCGGGGGGCCGAACTCGGGCACGGGACCCTGACTCTGGCCGATCGCGATGGTCTGTACGGAGCGCCACGTTTCTGGAAGGCGGCCTCGGCCGCCGGGTGTCGGCCGATCGTCGGTGCGGAAGTTGCCGTCGCCTCGGGGCGCATCCTCCTTTTGGTGGAGAGTCGGGCCGGCTATCGCAATCTCTGCAAACTTCTGACGCGTGGCCACGCGCGCGGGCCAAAGGGCGCGTGCGTCGTCACAGCGCAGGAGGTGGAGGAGCACGCGGGCGGCCTTACGTGCCTGGCAGGGGCAGGGGAGAGTCCGCTCACGGAGGCGCTCCGACGGGGTGACTCCACGCTGGCGCAGCAACGTGCCGACTGGCTGCGCGGACTCTTCCCGGGCCGCTTGTGGATCGACGTCCAGCGTTCTCTCGATCCGCGCATCGAACGTCGCACCCGTGCGCTGCGTGATCTGGCCGGGGCGCTTGGTCTTCCTCTCGCGGCAAGCGGGGACGTGCGGGCGGCACGACGCGGCGATAGTCGCGTGCTCGACGTTCTCACGTGCATTGGCAACAAGACGACCCTCGACCGGGCGGGGCGACTTTTGGCGGCGAACGCGGAGCGACATCTGGTTCCGCCGGGGGTCACGGCAATGCGCTTTCGTGATTTTCCGGGAGCCGTCGAGGCGACGCGCGTGATTGCCGAGAGGTGCGAATTCACCCTCGATGGGCTTGGCTACCGGTTCCCCGAGTTTCCTCTGGCGCCCGGCGAGACTTCTCTGGGCAGACTGACCGAACTGACCTTCGAGGGGGCCCGTGGCCGCTATGGGCAATCGCTTCCGCCGCGGGTGGCGTCGCAACTCCGCCACGAGCTCGAGGTGATCGGGAAGCTCGATCTTCCGGGCTACTTCCTGATCGTCTGGGACATCGTTCGCTTCTGTCGTGAGCAGGGGATCCTGGTGCAGGGCCGCGGCTCGGCCGCCAATAGCGCGGTCTGCTATTCGCTCGGAATCACTGCGGTCGATGCGGTCGGCATGGAGCTACTCTTCGAGAGATTCCTCTCCGAGGAGCGTGGCGAATGGCCCG
The DNA here is from genome assembly GCA_029976905.1 of bacterium. Classification (GTDB taxonomy): domain Bacteria; phylum Desulfobacterota; class Binatia; order UBA12015; family UBA12015; genus VGTG01. The sequence goes on from JAPOLW010000213.1 coordinate 1,522, forward strand.
ACATCGATCTCGACCTGCCTTCTGGCGAACGTCGTGAGGAGGTGATCCAGTACGTGTATCGGCGCTACGGCCCGCCCGAGGGAATCCGGCGGGGGCCGGCCGACGCACGAACCGTAGGATCGGGTGTTGCGATGACGGCAAATGTCATCACCTACCGGGTCAAAAGTGCACTGCGGGAGGCGGGCAAGGTTCTGGGGTTCGCGCCCCTGCAGCTCGATCGGTTGAGCAAGCAGCTCGCACACATCGGCTTCCACGGCGAGGAGGACGCCCTCGAGGCGCGTTTACGCGACGGTGGTGTCGACGTCGGTTCACCACGGGTCAAACTTCTCGTTCGCTGTGTCGAGGCTCTCCAGGGCCTTCCCCGTCATCTTGGACAGCATTCGGGAGGACTGGTGGTCGCGGCGGGCCGGTTGGATGAGGTCGTGCCCCTGGAGCCCGCCTCGATGCCCGGGCGAACCGTGGTGCAGTGGGACAAGGACGATTGCGCCGACCTCGGATTGATCAAGATCGACCTGCTCGGTCTGGGGATGATGGCGGCCCTGGAGGAGGCCCTGCCGCTGGTGCGCGAGTACGAGGGGGTGGCTCTGGATCTGGCGACGATCCCGGCGGACGACCTGAAGACCTATGCGATGCTGCGGGACGCCGACACCGTCGGCGTCTTCCAGGTCGAGTCTCGTGCCCAGATGGCAACGCTTCCACGTTTGCGGCCCGAGACCTTCTACGACCTGGTCGTCGAGGTGGCGATCATCCGCCCGGGACCCATCGTCGGCCAGATGGTGCACCCGTATCTGAACCGGAGATCTGGGCGGGAGAAGGTGACCTACCCTCATCCGCGTCTGGAACCGATTCTGCGGCGCACGCTGGGCGTCCCACTCTTCCAGGAGCAGTTGCTTCGTATTGCGATGGCGGTCGGAGGATTTACCGGCGGAGAGGCAGAGGAGTTGCGCCGCGCAATGGGATTCAAGCGTTCGACCCGGCGCATGCAGGATATCGAGTTGCGCCTGCGCGCCGGCCTCGACGCAAGTGGGATCCGGGGCGCGGCGGCCGACGAGATCGTGCGCAGCATCACCTCGTTTGCCCTCTACGGATTTCCGGAGTCGCACGCGGCGAGCTTTGCGCTCCTCGCCTATGCATCGGCCTACCTGAAGGCGCATCATCCAGCCGCTTTTCTCTGTGCGTTGCTCAATGCCTGGCCAATGGGTTTCTATCACCCGGCGACGCTGGTGAAGGATGCCCAACAACACGGCGTGCGTGTTCTTCCGATCGACGTCACCCGCTCACATTGGAGATCGACCCTGGAGGCAAGCCCGCAGGGGGCGAAGGATTCTCCAGTCGTGCGACTCGGGCTGCGCTTCGTGCGCGGACTGCGCGAGGAATCCGCCCAGCGGATCGTCAGATCGCGGGCCGGGAGTCCGCTGCGAGACACGGCCGACCTGGTGCGGCGTGGTGAACTGCAGCAACGCGAGACGGAGTCTCTGGCCGAGGCTGGCGCGCTCGGGGCACTCGCCGGTCCCTCCCGACGTGCGGCGCTGTGGCAGGTGGCCGGGCTTCCCAGGGCCTCGGAGCGACTGCTGTCCGGTCTTCCGCCACCGCCCTCGGCCACGCAACCCCCGCCGATGTCACGCCTCGAGGAAACCCTCTCCGACTACCGGGCCAGTGGGCTGACGACGGGACCACATGTGATGGCCCACCTGCGCGAGGATCTGGACCGTCGTGGCATCATTCCAGTGGCCGACATGGCCCTTCTGACCGATGGAAGCCGCGCCACGACCGCCGGGCTCGTGATCGTCCGACAGCGTCCCATGACCGCCAAAGGCTTCTGTTTCCTGACGCTCGAGGACGAGACCGGGATCGGCAACGCCGTAATTACCCCCAAACGCCATACGGTTTTCCGGAGCGTCCTGGCCGCCCACCCCCTGCTTGCGCTTTCCGGGGAAATCCAGCGCCGCGATGGTGTTACCCACCTCAAGGTGGACCGCCTGGAGCCCCTGGGAGTGGCCGGGCCGACTCCGCCGTCCCACGATTTTCGCTGAAAACCTACTTGATAATGATTTTCAATTTCGGCATAGTCCACGGATGGTCGTTTGCCTCTGCCAGGGTGTTTCCGACAAGCGTGTCCGCAAGGCCATTGCGGGTGGCGCCACCTCGCGCAAGAAGATCACCCGCGCCTGCGGGGCCGGGGCTGGCTGTGGAGGCTGTCACGAGTCCATTCGGGAGATTCTCCGGGAGCACCGCGCCGGGGTGTCAGCCGCTTCGGCCTGCGAACTGGCCGCCGAGGGGATGTGCGCCTACCCCGAAGCCGCGCCCGCCTGAGACGCCGACCCCAAGAACGCTCGTCCTTCCAGCCGGCGGTAGGAGCGTTCGACCGGCGTGAGCCCACCTGGTAGCGCGACTCTCGGGTCCGCTGGATCCCGCGCGGGCGAACTCAGTCGGCTGCTCTCCGGTCCTCGTCGGGCAGAAGGCTCTCCCCGGAAGCGTTCTTTCGCGCCAGCATCGACAACATTTCTTCGACACCGTCGCGGGAGATGATTTCCTGCAGCTGGGAACGGAAGTTGGAGACGAGGCTGATGCGCTCCACGACCACGTCGATGACCTTCCAGTGCCCGTCGCGCGGACGGAGCCGATAGTCGACGAGGATGTCCTCCGCGGCGCTGCCCCGGAGGATCTTGGTCTGCACGGTCCAGTCCCCGCGGGGCTCCTCCCGGTCGCCGGTAATTTCGACGGTCTCGTTCGCATAGCTATCGAGGTTGTCGCCGTAGGTCACGGAGAGGTGTTTCTTGAACTCGCCGACGAACTCCTTCTGTTGCGTGGCATCGAGCTTGCGCCAGTTGCGCGCCAGCACGAGCCGGGAGATCGTCTCGAAGTCGAAGTTCGCATACGCGATCTCCTCGATGGCGGCGATCTTCCCCTTCTTGTCGAGCGAGGAGTTCTTGAGGACCACGAGGACCTGGTCGGCCATGCCGCGGACGAATTCGCTCGGTGGTTGTTGGGGGGCTGCGGCTCCTGTGAGAAGCAGCGTCATCGCGGTGAGAACGGACACGGCGAAGGATCTCATGGTTCGTCCTCCTCGAACTCGTCTTCGAAGAAGTAGAGGTCTTCGTCGCGTTCGGCGCGGGCGGCCTCGACTCCTTTGATTTGTTCCCGTCGGCGTTGGTTGTAGGCGTTGCGCGCGGCCACGTAGAGGTCGAAAGACGCGCTACGAACGCCCTCGACGGCCTCGAGGTTGAGAGATCGTCGGTTCAGGGAGTCGATGGCGGTCGAAGCGAGCAGGATGGGAAGGTCGATGAAGAACGTCTGCACGCCCAGGTAGGCGTCGATCAGTAGCCCTGCCGTATCCCGGACGTTGGAAGAGCCCCAGATCGGCCAGACCAGGTACGGACCCGGAGGCGTGCCCCACTTCCCGAGTGTTTGGCCGAAATCGGCCCGTTGGATGGGCATCCCGAGGCGGCTGGCGGGATCGAAGAGTCCACCGATGCCGACCGTGGTGTTGACGGCAAAGCGGGTGATCGTGATGGCTGCCGGATCGAGGTCTCCCTGCAGGAGGTTGTTCACGATATGGATGGGGAAGAGCAGGTTGTCGTAGAAGTTGCCGATGCTGCGCTGCACAGGGTGGGGAACGACGAAATCCCAAGCGCGCGCCGACGGTTCGAGTGCGTACTCGTCGAAGTCATTGTTCAGCGAGAACATCGCTCGGTTGAAGGATTCGAGCGGGTCGGTATCGAGGCTCTCTTCAGCCGGAGCGGCTGCTGGTGACTCGTCCGCTGCTTGGGCCTGCTCCGCGACGGGCAGAGACAGAAGCCACCCGGCGCAGAGGAGGGCGGCAAGGTGGATCGCCGGGGCGCAGCCGGGCTTGGCTCTGTGGGTGGTGCGTTTCAATCCGAAGCCCCCAGATTGTTGACGACCTTCCCCAGGAGGCGTTCCAGGACCACCGCAGACTCGGTGAAGGCGATCTCCTCGCCCGCGGCAAGCAGTTGCGTGTCGCCGCCGAGCTGCAGCGAGATGTAACGGTCGCCAAGGAGGCCGCCGGTGATGATCGAGGCGCTCGTGTCGATCGGGAGTTCGAGGGCGGGGTCCAGGTCCAGCGAGACGCGCGCTCTGTAGTCGGCGTCGAGATCGATGGCCGTGACGCGGCCGACGCGCACTCCCGCGATGTCCACCGGTGCGAGCGGCTTGAGCCCCGCAATTTCGTCGAAGGTCGCATAGAGGGTGAGACCCCCACGATGCGAAAACGGGGCCTCACCGACCCGAAACGCGAGAAACGCAACCGCCAGAAGGCCGAGTGCGACGAAGATCCCTGCGAGCAAGTCGCGCGTTGCGGAACGACTCATCAAATCTCGAACCCCCAGAGAGCTGTCACGAAGTAGTCCACGATGAGGATCGATACCGACGTGACGACGACCGTCGAAGTGGTTGCGGCGCTCACTCCAGCGGCCGTCGGCGTGGCCTCGTATCCCCGGAATGTAGCGATCAAACCGGCGAGAAAGCCAAAGATCAAGGCTTTGAGGAAGCAACCGGCGATGTCGTCGGAGAAGCGAACCGAGGACTTCAGCCCCGACAGGAAGACCCCGGGGTCGAGTCCCATCAACTCGACACCCACGATGTACGCGCCCGCCAGGCCAAAGAGCACGAAAAGCGTCGTCAGGATGGGCATGACGAAGACGAGCGCCAGGGCCTTGGGCGCCACGACGATGTCCATCGGATCGACCGACATCATGCGTAATCCGTCGAGTTGCTCGGAGGTCACCATCGACGCGATCTCTGCGGCGGTGGCCGAACCGGCTCGGCCGACGACGAGGAGAGCCGTGAGCACGGGGCCCAGCTCACGGATCAGGCTCAGCCCAACGACCGTGCCGAGCGAGCTCTCGGCGCCGAAGCGAACCAGGGTGTTGTATCCCTGCAGACCCAGCACCATGCCCACGGCGAGTCCGGAGACGCAGACGATGATCAGGGAGAGAAAACCCTGGTTGTAGATCTCCTCGACGAAGCGCCGGCCGCGGATGGGGCGCCGCAGAGCCGCGCGTAGGAATCCCAGCGTGAAGAGCAACATCCGGCCCAGCTCGCCCATGACTCCCAGGGTCCGCCAGCCCAACTCGCGCAGTCCATCGGCGGGGCTCAC
>JAPOLW010000214.1 GCA_029976905.1 bacterium
GGGGCGCGTAGGCGAGCCCCGAGGCTTCAGACGTGGTCCCTGGGAGGCAGGTGGGGCGCTGTCCTCAGGCAGGGCGGACAGCGCTTCTCACCCGCCGCCCCGCCAATGCCCGCGTCCACCTCGTCGAAGACCAGCGTCGGGACGCTGCCCCCGCCGGTGACGTTCCGCAAGGCGAGCATCAGGCGCGAGAGCTCGCCGCCCGAGGCCACCCGCACGAGCGGGCGCGCGCCCTCGCCCGGGTTCGCCTCCAGGAAGAACTCGGCGCGATGCGGACCGTCGGGTCCCAGGGCCCGGCCGTCACGCACCAGCGCAGCGGCCGCTCCCCGGGTGGACGTGGGCGCCAGCGATTCGAATTCGACCGTGAAGCGAGCCTCTTCCATCCCCAGCTGCGCCAGCTCCTCCCGCATCCGTTCGGCCAATCGGCCAGAGGCGGCACGCCGCTCCTCGACCAGTTCGCCAGCGACCGTCCAGGCAGCGTCGGCGGCCTTGGCGAGTTCCTCGCGCAACGCCCCGGGGTCGGATCGGTCTCGCTCGCTCAATGCGATCTCGCTCTCCAATTCGGCCCGTCGCGCCACCAACCCGGCCACGTCGCCCACATCGTGCTTGCGCAGGAGACGATCCAGGAGCGCCAGTCTCTCTTCCACCGACTCGAGTCTCTGGGGATCCGCGTCGAGATCGTCGACGTACCCCTGCAGCTCCCGGACGGCCTCGGCGAGGGGCCCGGAGGCCTCTTCGAGGCCTCCCGCAATCGTGTCCAGTGCCGGGTCGATCTCCGCGAGGTCGCGCAAACGCGCCCCGTGATGTTCCACCGCGGCGAGCGCCGCCGCCTCGCCCGCGTAGAGACGGTCGAGCGCCTCGGCCGTCGCCGCGGCAAGCCGATCCGCATGCCGGAGCCGGGCACGCTCTCCGGCAAGCAATTCTCCCTCGGCGGCATCCTCGATGCCGGCCTGGACCAGCTCCTCGAGGTCGTAGCGGGCGATCTCCAGCCTGCGCTCGAGGTCGGCGGCGCCTCGCTCGAGAGCCTCGAGGCGCGCCACCCGGTCGCCCAGCTCCGCATAGAGACGCCGGTATTCGGCGGCGCGTTCTCCGAGCCCGGCAAAGTCGTCGAGCATCCCGAGATGCGCCTCCGCCTGCGAGAGCCGCAAAGACTCATGCTGCCCCTGGAGTTGCGCGAGCGCCGCGCCGACCTCGACCAGAACGGCGAGCGGTATCGTCTTTCCGTTCATCGCGACCTGGCCGCGGCCCGCCCGGGTGACCGTTCGTCGCACGCGCAGGTCGTCCTCGTCGTCGAGAGGGACGCCTCGTGCGCGGACGCGTTCTTCGAGGTCGGCGCATTCGGGGGGCCACGCAAAGCGGGCTTCGACGCGAGCCGCCTCCTTGCCCGCGCGCACGATCTCGGTCCCGGTCCTCACCCCGAGCGCCATCGCGACGGCCCGTTGCAGAAGACTCTTCCCGGCACCGGTTTCGCCGCTGATGACGTTGAGCCCGGGTCCGAATTCCAGTGTGAGGTCCTCGATGAGGGCCAGATCCGTGACGTGCAGGTCACGCAGCATGGCGTCAGACCCGTGCCCAGCCCAATTTCGTCCGCAGCAGATCGTAGAAGTTCAGCCGGGGCGAACGGACCAGACAGGCCACATAGGGCGATCGTGTCATTTCGATCGTGTCGTCGTGCTCCAGCATGACGGTCTCCTGACCATCGAGGGTCAGGACGAGCCCGTTCCTTTCCGAACGCTGCCGAAATTCCAGGCTGGCACCATCGTCGATGACCAGAGGCCGTACACTGAGGGTGTGCGGGCAGATCGGCGCAAGAACGAGGACCCGCACCGAGGGATGGACGAGCGGCCCTCCCGCCGACAGCGAATAGGCGGTCGATCCCGTCGGCGTGGACAAGATGACTCCATCGGCCTTGAAGGTAGCGAGAAAAACTCCGTCCACCGTCGCGTCGATGTCCACCGTGTGCCCAAGCGCGCCGCGACTCAGAACGGCATCGTTGAGGGCCTGATAGGCCTCGTGGCTTCCGTCGGCCCGTCGGACGACGGCGCGCAGCATGCGCCGCCGGTCCACGGTGCTCTCGCCGTCCAGGCTCGCGTGTAGCGCCGCCCGCAACTCGTCCCGCATGATTTCGGTCAGGAAGCCCAGACCTCCGAGGTTCACCCCGACGATCGGCACCTCCCGTTCGGCCGCGAGTCGAGCCGTCGCCAGGAAGGTCCCATCCCCCCCCAGCACGAGAAGGACGTCGGCCGTCGCGAACATCTCCGGCTTCTCGGCGGCAGGGACCCCGAGCATCTCGGCGCACTCCGGCTCCGCAACCGCGCCGACCCCTTCGTCCCGGAGCCCGCGCACGACTTCCTTCGCCAGTTCGGGCGCATGGGGCGCGCCTCGTTTGAGGACCACGCCTACGGTTCGCTTCGCCCCACCCACGCGGTGCAACGCTAGCATATGGGGCGCGATCGTGGCTAACTCCCGAACCGGCCATGTCCGATGAACCCGACCTCTTCGAGCGCGCCGCTGCCCGACGCGCCCGTCCTTCCACGGCCTCCGACTCGTCCCCCGGATCCGTTGGGCTCGCCGATCGCGCCGTACCTCTCGCCGAACGGATGCGTCCCCGGCGCCTCGAAGAGGTCGTGGGCCAGGAGCGGCTCCTCGCCTCAGGCCGCCTCCTGCGCGAAATGCTCGAGGGCGGACACGCGCACTCGCTGCTCCTATGGGGCCCTCCGGGCTGCGGAAAGACGACCATCGCACGTCTCCTCTCCCAACATCTCGAACTGCCCTTCACCGCGCTGTCCGCAGTCCTCGCCGGGGTCAAGGACGTACGCGCCATCGTCGACAAGGCGGAGTACGAACGACGTGCGTCGGGGCGCCCGACCCTCCTGTTCCTCGACGAGATCCACCGCTTCAACAAGGCGCAGCAGGACGCCCTGCTCCCGCACGTCGAGGCAGGCACTCTCGTCCTGGTCGGCGCCACCACCGAGAATCCCTCCTTCGAAGTCATTGCGCCCTTGTTGTCGCGGCTGCGGGTTCTCACGCTCGACCCCCTCGACGAGGCCGCGGTGGCCGCCCTCGCCGAGCGCGCCCTGGGCGACTCCGAGCGCGGTCTCGGCGAGTCTGGTCTCGGCATCGAGAACGATGCGCTCAGCGCCCTCGCACAGGCCGCACAGGGAGATGCACGCATGGCCCTGGGCACGCTCGAGGTCGCCGCCGAATTGGCCGCGCGGGCCTCGGCCGAGCGGATCGAGGCCCGACACGTTGCCGAAGCCGCGCAGGCCCGCGTCCTTCGCCACGACCGTTCCGGAGAGGAACACTTCAACGTGGTCTCCGCGTTCATCAAGAGCCTCCGTGGCGGCGATGCCGATGCCGCTCTCTACTACCTCGCGCGAATGCTCGAAGCTGGCGAGGACCCCCTCTTCATCGCGCGCCGCATGGTGATCTTTGCGTCCGAGGACATTGGGAACGCCGACCCGCGCGCCTTGTCCGTGGCGGTGGCCGTAAAGGACGCCGTGCATTTCGTCGGTCTGCCCGAAGGCCGCATCCCTCTGGCACAGGGTGTGACCTTCCTGGCTGGCGCGCCAAAGTCGAATGCGAGCTACGTTGCGCTCGACCGCGCCCTCGAGGAAGTCCGCCGCAGCGGCGCTCTTCCCGTTCCGATGCACCTACGCAACGCCCCCACCGCCCTCATGCGCGAGCACGGGTACGGCAAGGGATATCAGTACCCGCACGATCACGAAGGGCACTGGGTCGACGAGGACTACCTCCCCGAAAAACTACGCGGCCGACGCTTCTTCGAACCAAGTGACCAGGGAGAGGAAGCGGAATCACGCAAACGACTCGACCGACGTCGCTCCTGAGTCGCGCGCGAACGGAAGTACGACGACGCCGTTCTACGCCAGCTGCCAGCGGTGGACCCGCTCGACGCGGAGCTCCACCAGCTCATGGCGTTCCGCCGAAAGGTCCATGCGCCGGTACTGCGGATACCGGTTCCGGAGCCGCGCGATGGCCTCCTCCCGGCGCGCCTCGCCCTCGAGGATCCGGCCGCGCCCCTCGATCAGGACGTAGGCCAGGTGGGTCCAGTCCTCGTCCCAACGATCGACGACGAGCGCGAAGCGGTCGTTCTCCGCGAGGTTCCGCAAACGCCGCAAGCGCCGCCCCGTCGCTTTGGGCTTGTCGTCGACCGCGAAGACCAGCGTCGACGAGTCGAGGATGGCGTAACAGAGCGGGATGACGTGGGGTCGCGAACCGACGCTGGCGGTCGCCAAATGCCCGACGCGTTGGGCGTCGAGGAAATCGCGATCCGACGCCGTCAACACGGCCACCTCCTCAGCCGGCCGCCGACTCGAGTTCCCCGAGCACGCCCGCTTCCTTGCGTCCGCGGAACGCCGCCTCGGCTTCCTGCCGCAGCAGATCGCCTCGCCCCTGGTAGCGCGGCGAGTAATGAAAGACCTTGAGCCGCCGTGCGCGCGCCATCCGCCCAATCGTCCCTGCCTCGGCGGCCGTCAGGTGATATCGCATCGCCGCCTGATCGCGGTCCTCGTCGAGGAAGGGCGATTCGCAGTAGAGCATGTCCGCCTTGTGCATGACCGGCAGAAGCACGGCCAGATTCTCGGGCAAAAAGCGGGTGTCGACGATGTATCCGATCTTCTGGCCGGGGCTGATCCTCACCAACGAACGAAGCTCGCCGAGCGACCGCTCCTCCTCGACGCGGCCGGGACACTCGACGCACACCTGCGTCTCATCCGGTGCCCCGTCGCGCAGGAGGTCTTTCAGGGTCTTGAGCCACCGCCCCGGAGCAAGCCCGGCGCGTTCGAGCGCAGCGGCGTCGACGTTGAGATGCGTCGGCTCATCGATGGAAAACGCGAGACAAGGAATCCGATGATTGGTGATCGCCGCCCGAACCCGGAAGTGCCCCTCATCGACCAGCACCGGCGTCCCCGGAGGGTCCCCTGCCGCCGGGCTGGCCTTCTGCGCCGGCAGCGGACCGGCGTCCTCTCGTTGGAATCCGGTCGAGGCCCGGAAGACCGCTCGCGTCGCACCCTGCGCGGTGACTTCGGTCACATCGATCACGAACGAATAGTTCTCGGTCAGGTTCCAGACATAGCCTTGCAACTTACCCGCGACACAGGCCGAGATTCCCTCGGGTCCGTAGAGGAAGAGGCGCTTGTCGCGGTTCAGGAAGAGCCGCAGCATCCGGTCGAAGCCGATGAAGTGATCCATGTGCGTGTGGGAAACGAACACGTGCGTCACCTTGAGAAGCTCCGCCGCGGGCAGGCCATCGTTGCGTCCGAGATCGAAGAGCACCGCCGAGCCCTGCCAACGCAGCTCGACCAGGAGGCCCGGATCGCCAAAAGGTCCGTTCACCAGACGTGGTGCGAACGAAGTCGCCATGGCATCGCCTTAGCAGGAGCGTGGCGCCTGTTCTACGCACGGGCGAGCAGACGAGACGGACCTCGCTCTGCGAGGACCACGGCCGGGCCCCGTTGCGCGCCTCAGCCGTCCCGCTGCATCTCCTGCATCACCAGCGTCGCGACCTCCCCCAGCATCTCGTTGAGCACCTGCCCGAGCGACTTCTCGTGATCTTCGAGCTTCTCGACCATCTTGGAGAGCGCCCCGAAGTACCGCTCGAGGGTATCGTCGGCGAGATCCGGCAACCGACCGGCCATCGCGCCACAAAACCGCTCCTGGGTCATTTCGATGTCCGACTGCAGCATCGCGCGAACCTTTGCGTCCATGGCGCACTCGCAACCATGTGGTGCCAACGCTGTAAAGGCGCCATGCCTAGGCATCCGCCCCGGTGCGCGGACGGTCGAGGAGCGCGAGCAGATCCGCATGCAGCTGCCACCACACCGCGTGCACCGAATCTTCGCCGATGCCCGCGACGAAATTCGTCTCCCCCCGGCCAGCCCGCTCGAGCGCCGCACGGAGCCGGTCACGATAGTGCGCATAGCGAGGGCGCATCTCTGCCAGGGGAAGCAGCCACACCTCGGCCCGGCGCACGACCTCCCCCAGCTCGGCGAGCCGCCGATCGTCGTAGGCCGGATCATCGTGCTCGTTGGGAACGACCGCGGAGCCGCAGGGTTTCATCTGCCAGCGTCCCAGCGTCTGCTTCAGCGCTGCATTCGAGACGTCGAACGACGCAAGGAGGGACTCGATCCCGGCTGCGAGAGCGGCGCGCTCCCCGGCGAGGAAGCGCGCGGCAGCCGCGCGGCCAGCGGGCGTCAGGCGATAGCGCGCGAGACCGTCGGGAGCTTTTCCCGCTTCGAGAAAGGACGCCTCGACCAAATCCTCGACCACCGCGCGCGTATCGTCGAGCGAGGCCCCCAGCCGCAAGGCAAGTTCCGTCGTACGGAGCACGCCTCCGATTACGAAGGCGAAGAGAACCTCGCCGGTCGAATCGGCAGGGCCGCCCGGAGATACCGTCACGTCCAGACCGCGAGCGGCATCAGCTGGGCTGCCAGGCTTCCGCCTCCTCGCGGGTGGCCACATTGATGGGAAGCACCATCTTGCACGTCGGGCAGACGAGCTTCTTGATCACGGGAAACGAAAGATAGTGGCGGGCGATCGCCTCCATCTCCTGCATCTGCACGAGGTCGAGACAGGCGGCGATCAGCAGGATCGCATCCGCCCCC
>JAPOLW010000215.1 GCA_029976905.1 bacterium
CTCTCGGCGGCGTGCTGGTGCTCCTGGTTCTCGTTCTGGTGCCCGGGATCGGGCAGGTCCGGGGTGGCGCCCAGCGGTGGCTCTCGCTCGGCATTACCTTCGAGCCCTCCGAGCTGCTCAAACCAGTCTTCGTACTCTACCTTGCGCACTCACTTGCGAAGAAACGGGAAAAGATCCGGAGCTTCACCTACGGCGTGCTGCCCCACCTGATCGTCGCCCTGGTTCCCATGGTGCTCCTCATGTTGCAGCCGGATTTCGGCGCGACCGCGCTGCTCGCCCTGGTGACCGGCGCGATGCTCTTCGTCGCCGGAGCCCGCTCGGGGCAGCTCCTGGGATTGGGCTGCGGCGCGGCCCTGGCCGGGTTTGGACTCGTCTACACGTCGCCGTATCGCTGGAAGCGCGTCATGGGTTTTCTCGACCCCTGGGAGGATCCCCTCGGCAAGGGGTTCCAGCTCGTGCAGTCCTTCCTTGCTTTCGGAAGCGGCGGCGTGACCGGCGTGGGTCTCGGGCATGGCCGACAGAAGCTCTTCTATCTTCCCGAGGGACACACCGACTTCATCTTCGCCTTGATCGGCGAGGAGATGGGTCTGGTCGGCGGCGGCCTCGTTCTGTTGGCTTTTCTGATCATCGCGCTGCGCGGCTTTCGTCTTGCCAGTCGCGCGCAGGATCCCTTCACGAGCCACCTGGCCTTCGGACTGACCTTCGTGATCACGATGCAGGCCGCACTGAACATCGCGGTGGTGATGGGGTGCCTGCCCACCAAAGGCATGCCCCTGCCGTTGCTCAGCTACGGAGGGAGTTCCCTGGTCACCACGGTGGCGATGATCTCCATCCTTCTCGGCATCTCCCGGGAGGTGCGTTGATGTCCCGGGAGGTGTCTTGATGTCCCGGGAGGTCTCCTGATGGCGGCGTGTGCCGAGGCGGGCCCCTGCGCGTCCTGATCGCAGGAGGCGGCACCGGCGGTCATCTCTTTCCCGGGATCGCCGTCGCGGAGGAATTGCGCCGCCGGGTGGGCGCCGAGGTTCGCTTCGTCGGCAGTGAGCATGGCATCGAGAGGACGGCGGTCCCGCAGGCCGGGTTCGAGGTCGATCTGCTTCCGATCCGGGGGGTGATGGGGCAGGGCCTTCGCGGCCTGCTTCGCGCCGCCTGGCGAGTCCCGCGGAGTCTGTTCGCCGCGTGGGTCCTCCAGGCCCGCTTTCGACCCTCCCTGGTGGTCGGTGTCGGAGGCTACGCGGCCTTCCCAGCCCTCGCCGTGGCCGTCCTGGCCCGTCACCCCATCGTGCTGCTCGAACAGAACGCGGCGCCCGGACTCGTCACGCGACTCTTTGCGCGATTTGCCCGGGTGGTGTGTGTGAGTTTTCCCGAAGCGCAGGCTGCGGTCGGGCCGCACGCGCGCTTGACCGGCAACCCGATCCGCTGGCGCCCGGGGGTGGGGGAGAGCGTGGGTCGGAAGGACGCTGGGGTCTTTCGCGTCCTGGTCTTCGGTGGCAGTGCCGGCGCCCATCGTCTCAATGCCGTCGCGCCGGGCGCAGTTGCGCGCCTGGGAAGAGACGTCCACGTCGTGCACCAGACCGGACGCGCCGATCAGGCGGCCGTCGAGAGTCGCTATGCCGAACTCGACGTCGACGCGCAGGTGCTGCCCTTCATCGAAGACATGCAAGCGGCGTACGAAGCCTGCGACGTCGCCGTCTGTCGGTCGGGCGCGACGACGCTCGCGGAACTCACGGCCCTCGGGGTCGCCGCGATTCTGGTCCCCTTTCCCTTTGCGGCCGGTGACCATCAACGAATCAATGGCCAGACCCTCGTGGAGGCCGATGCCGCGTGGATGATCCTCGACCACGACCTCGACGAGCCGACGCTCGCCGCGCGCCTGGCGGAGGCGCGAGGAAACCCCGACGCGGTGCGGGCCGTTCGTGCGCAGGCGCGACGGCTCGGCCGACCTGAAGCGCTCGCCGAGGTCGTGCAGGCCTGCCTGGAGGCTTCGGGCGACCCAGGCGCGGCCTCGGCCGGGGGGATGGGATGATGCGGATGCGTTCGCGTGCTCCGGGAGGTACACCCGACGGGACGATGCGCGCACGACATCGCATTCACTTCGTCGGAATCGGCGGTATCGGGATGAGCGGCATCGCCGAGGTGCTCCTGACCCTCGGGTACACGGTGAGCGGCTCGGATGTCGCGAGGAGCGATACGACCGAACGCCTGCGGGAACGCGGGGCTGCGATCTCCCTGGGCCACGATGCCGACCGGATCACGTCCGACATCGATGCCGTGGTGATCTCGTCTGCGGTCAAACGCTCCAATTCCGAGGTCGCTCGTGCGCGCGATCTGCACATCCCGGTCATTCCCCGCGCCGAAATGCTCGCCGAATTGATGCGGATGAAATTCGGAGTGGCGGTGGCCGGAACGCACGGGAAGACGACGACGACCTCGTTTCTCGCCGGCGTCCTCGGGGAAGCGGGCCTCGATCCCACCATCGTGATTGGCGGCAAGGTGCATTCCCTCGACAGCAATGCACGACTGGGCACCGGAGACACCATGGTGGCCGAGGCCGACGAGAGTGACGGCACCTTCCTGCTCCTCTCCCCGACGATTGCGATCGTCACGAACATCGATGCCGAACACCTCGACCATTACGGCGACGTCGAGGGGGTGGTCGATGCCTTCTGCGAGTTCGTGAATCGCGTTCCCTTCTACGGTCGTGCGATCCTGTGCATCGACAGCCCCCAGGTCCGGGCGCTGTTGCCGCGGGTGCGCAAGCGCTACCTCACCTACGGCCTGTCGCCGGACGCGGAGGTCACGGCCCGGGACCTGCGGGTCGAAGGGTTCCATACCACCTTCGTCGCGGTCCGCGACGGAGTGGAACTCGGGGAGGTGCACATCGGCATGCCGGGGCGGCATGTGGCGCAGAACGCACTCGCCACCATCGCGGCGGCCCTGGAGTTGGATGTCCCGTTCGGCGCGTGCGCGCGCTCGCTGTCTGCCTTCCGGGGCATTCATCGTCGGTTCGAGGTGCGGGGGCAGGTGGGCGGCATCACCGTGATCGACGATTATGGGCACCACCCCGAGGAGATCCGCACGACCCTGCGTGCCGCGCGCGAAGGACTTGGCCGCCGCATCGTGGTCGGATTCCAGCCGCATCGCTACACGCGCACGCGCGATCTGCACGACGACTTTCTCGAGGCATTCGACGATGCCGACATCCTCTTCGTGACCGAGGTCTATGCGGCCGGCGAGGCGGCCCTCGAGGGGGTCTCGGGAGAAAATCTCGCCGCGGCGCTTACCCGCCGGGGCCATGCCGACGTCACGTACGTCGGGTCCTGCGAGGCCCTCGCCGAGCAGATCGCCGCGGTTGCCCGGGGAGACGACGTCGTCCTCCTGCTGGGTGCCGGGGATATCATCCGCATCGGCGACGGGGTGCTCGCGGCCCTGCGCGAGAGTCTTCCCACGGTGCGTTCGGTCCGATGAGTGTCGTGTCCACACCGTCTTCGCTTCGGCGACCCGATGGGGGCCTTCTGCCGCCGGGCCGAGCAGGGGATGGTGCCGACCGACTTCGTCGCGACGAGGCCCTGTCCCGACATACGTCGATGCGCGTAGGCGGTCCGGCCGACTACTTCGTCGAAGTCGAGGACGAAACGGAGTTGGGGGCCTGGGTGGCCTGGGCACGGGAGCAGGCCACGGCGGTCTTCCTGCTCGGGGGTGGGACCAATCTCGTCGTCGCCGACGCCGGGATTCGCGGGCTCACGATCAAGCTCGGCCGCAACTTTGCGGGCAGTCGTTGGGCGATCGCGGAAGATGGGGCCCGTGTGCGGGTCGGAGCGGCGACGAATTTCAAGAAATTCGTCGGCGAGACCCTCGACCGCGGTTTTACCGGATTGGAGTTCGCCGAGGGGATCCCTGGAACGATCGGGGGCGGCGTGATCATGAACGCAGGCGCCTTCGGGGGCGAGATCGGCGAAGTCGTCGAGGCCCTCCACGGCGTCGATCGGGCCGGGCGCGTGAGCCGGTTGTCCCGTGATGCTCTGCGCTTCTCCTACCGCCACCTCGATCTACCCCGCGGATTCGTGGTCACCGCGCTCGACATCCGGTTGCAACGCGGCGACCCGGACACCATGGCCGAGCGCGCCGCGGAGGCGCGCCGGAAGCGGGGCAAGAGGCAACCGCTGGGCCATCCCAACGCGGGTTCGGTCTGGAAGAACCCGCCGGGCGACTTCGCCGGCCGCCTCATCGACCGGGTCGGATTGCGCGGAGAGCGCGTCGGTCAGGCGCAGATCTCGCCGCAGCACGGCAACTTCATCGTCAACCTCGGAGGGGCGCGCGCACGCGACGTCCGGGAACTCATGTGGCGGACCCGGGACCGGATCTGGGCGGCCCGCGGCGTCTGGCTGCAGCCGGAGGTCAAGCTGGTCGGAGAGTGGGGAGCGCTGTGAGCGTGCCGGTCGTCCAGGGGCTTCATCGAGGGCGCCGGATCGGCGTGCTCGCCGGCGGACTCTCCTCCGAGCGCGAGATCTCCGAGCGCAGCGCCCGCGCGGTCTGCGAGGCCCTGACCCGTCGTGGCTATGATGCGGTCGAGATTTCGGTCGCTCGGGACGCCGCCGCCGTGCTTTCGGCCCAGGGGGTCGAGGTTGCCTTCAATGCCCTTCACGGACGCTACGGCGAGGACGGCTGTATTCAGGGGCTTCTGGAGATTCTCGGGATTCCCTACACCGGCACCGGGGTGCTCGGCAGCGCGTTGTCGATGGACAAATGGCTTTCCAAGTCCATCCTCGAGCGCAGCGGCATCGAGACGGCGCCGGGGGTTTTGCTCGGTCCGCGCGACCCGATTGCCTGGGACCGAGCCTTCCCCGCGGTGGTCAAGCCGCGTGGCGAAGGGTCGAGCAACGGAGTTTCCCTCGTCCGGGAATCTGCGGCGCTTGCGGAGGCGGTCGCCGAGGCGCGCCGCTTCGACGCCGACCTCCTGGTCGAAGAGTTCATCGAGGGGCGGGAGGTCACCGTCGCGATCCTGGACGGCGTCGCTCTGGCGGCCATGGAGGTGGTGGCCCTTGGGGACGACTTCCACACCTACGAGGTGAAATATACGCCGGGCCGCGAGGAGTTCCTTCTCCCCGCGCCGCTCGGCGACGGCTACGGCCCCGCCCTGGAGGTGGCTCTCCAGAGCCACCGGGCCTTGTCGGGAGGCGCCTACAGCCGGGTTGATCTGCGGGTGCGGCCCGATGGTCGGATTTTCGTGTTGGAGTGCAACACGTTGCCAGGGCTCCACGAGCTGGGGTGGTTCCCGGCCATGGCGGCCCATGTGGGGATCGGGTTCGACGACTTGATCGAGATCGTTCTCGATCGGGCCGGGCTCGGTGTGCGCGAGACGCGCATGGAGGTGGGGGCATGAAACTTCGAGCCAGAGGCAAGCCTCGGCGGAGTGCGGCGATCGACCGCCGCTTCACGATCGGACGATTCGCGGCCAACGGTTGGCGGGCCCTCCGGCGACCAAAAAACCTCGCTTTTTGGGTCGCGGCAGGCTTCGTTTTGTTTACAGCGGCCCCGGTGGTGCGCTATTTCAAGGAACACCGGTACTTCGCCGTGCGCGGAGTAGACGTTCGGGGGACCGAACGACTTGCGGAGACGCGGGTGCGGTCGTGGTTGGGAATGGAGGAGGGGAGGAGCATCTGGCAAGCAGTGCCGAAGGACCTCGAGGAGGCTCTTCGAAGACACCCCCCTATTGCCGACGCCCAGGTTCGGCGGGTTCTTCCCGACCGGCTCGAAGTTACCATCGAAGAGCGCGAACCCGACGTCGTCGTCCGGGATGAGCGGGGTTTCTTCCTGGCCGACGTAGACGGCGTCCTCTTCGAGCGGGCGGGCCCGGACCACGCCGCGCTCTCCGCCCTGCCGATCGTCACCGTGGCGCGAGCATTCGATCCCGCCGCGCCCCGCGCGGCAGCCCCGCAAGACGGGGCTTCGGCCCGCGAGGAGACTTTGGGGGACGCGAGCCAGTTGCCGACGCCGATGCTGGCCGAGGCGATCGCACTGGCGGCGCGCCTGGAGGGTGGGCACGGTGGGATCGGCGTGTCCGAGGTGACGATCGAGCCGGGCCCTGCGGATGGCTCCGGCCCGGACCTGGTCGTGTACGGCGCCGATGGTCAACTCGCGGTGCGGCTCGGCTGGGGCGACTGGGACGAGAAGTTGGGAGCGCTTGCCCGGGTGGTAGCGCATGCGCGCAGCGCGGGACGCGCCACGGCGCAGGGGCTGTCGGGGCATGTGGACGTGCGGGACCCGGAGGCGGTCGTGGCCCGCTGGGCGGGTGAAGGGGCGGCTTGATCTGATGGCGCGCAAACAATCCTTTCATGTGGCCCTGGACCTCGGGACGCACAAAACGGCCGTTCTGCTCGCCGCGGTGAACGAGGATGAGCCGCGGGTCATCGGCCTGGGGACGGCCCCGTCGGCGGGCTTGCGCCGCGGCGTCGTCGACAACATCGACGCTACGGTCCAGGCGATCCGGCGGGCGGTGCATGAAGCCGAGGTGATGGCCGATTGCGAGATCCAGAGCGTCGTCGTCAATGTGAGCGGTGGCCACGTCCGGGGATTCAACAGCCACGGAATGGTGCCGATTCGCGGCCACGAGGTGACCG